>JAQVVW010000119.1 GCA_028698765.1 Methanoculleus sp.
GCCAGCGGCTCTTTGCGGTGCGGTCGCTCTCCGCCCTGCAGGACTACGGGCCGGATGTCATCAGCGTTCACGGCGGCTGGCACTGCCTCTTCCCTGCGGTCGCCTACAAACTCATCCGCGGCTGCACCGTTGTCCAGACGTTCCACACCGAGCCTGAAGAGGCGCTGACAGACCGGTTCCGGATCTTCTACCAGGTTCTCCTCAACCGGTGCGACCATGTGACGTTCGTCTCGGATCGGCTCAGGGAGAGGACCATCGAGGTCTGGAACCTGAAGTTCCCGAGGACCGAGATAACTTACGCGGGGGCCCCTGAGGTTGCCATGGTGACCCCGGAGGAGGTTGCTGCGTTTCGCGAGCAGTTCGGTATCGAGGATCGCTGGCCGGTGCTCCTCGCCCTCGGCTTGACTGCGCTGAAGTACAAGGCCGAAGGCCTGAAACACCTCATCCAAGCCGTAAACCTCCTCAAAGAGGAGTATCCCGGGGTTGTCCTTGTCGCGACGCGGAAGGGCGTCTTCTCCCCGGAGGTAGAGGAGTTCGCACGGGCCGAAGGGGCGTCCGGACACGTCGTCTTCACGGGAGATATCGAGGACACCGCTGTGCCGCTCTCCTTCTGTGATATCTACACGCACATCACCCTCGGGGACGGGTTGCCGATAGCGCTCCTTGAGGCGATGACCATGGGCAAACCGATCGTCGCAACCCCTGTGGCGGGGATACCGGAGGCGATCAGAGATGGGGAGAATGGTATCCTCGTGTCGCCGGAGCCAGCTGAGATCGCTAGAATGATCGACTACCTGATCGAGAACCCGGATATAGCCCGGCGCCTCGGAGAAAATGCGAAGATGACTGTTGACGAACGGTTTACGTGGCAGAAGAGCGCGGCGACGTTCTTGAAACTCTTCTCAGACAGCCGATGAGCGCGGCGGATCACCGTAGGAGAGCCAGCAGTTCGTCAGCGAAGGCACCGAAGTTCCGGTCTGCGTCATAGCAGCGTTCCCAGTTCTCCCTGCACGCCGACCGCATCGCCCGGGTGCCGCCAGGGTCGGCAGCGAGCCTGCCGACGGCTTTTGCTATATCCCATGGCGCCGGGTTCTCCGGGAGCAGGATGCCCGTAGCGTCGGAGACGATCTCCGGGGTCCCGCCCACCGCCGTTGCGACCACCGGGATCCCGCAGCTCCCCGCCTCCATGATCGAGACCGGGACGCCCTCGGACTCGCTGACATTTATGAAGACGTCGACGGGGCTCTGCCGGTAATGCTCCAGGACAGCGGCGTTCGTGAGGTACCCGGTGAACCGGTGGCTAACGTTTCCGGGCAACGTTGTATCAGCGTAAGCCTCAACCTCCGCCTGTAACGGCCCTCCGCCGATGTGCACCCACTCAAACTCCCGGTCTGGCTGCATCCGGCCTGCCTCCGCAAGGCCTCGGACCAGGAGGTCGATGCGTTTTATCGGGATGATGTGGGAACAGGAGACGACCCGAAAGACCCCGTCGAGGGAGGGGGGCGTGAGGAACCCGGGATCTCCTGTACCAAGCCGGGCCACTCGGAAGCCGGATGCACACGAGGGGTGCCGGGCTGAAAGATACCTCTTTCCGTGCTCCGAGACGAGGTAGATCCGGTCAAGGGAGCAGGCTCTGGCCTCCTCAAACGGCATGTAGGGTGGGGTGTAGCGTTCAGCGTAGAGGTCATACCCGTGCGCCCGCGAGACGCACTGGATCTCCGGAAAATCTCTCTTTGCCAGCACGGCGCCAAGCGCGGTGCCGTCGAACCAGTAGGTGTAGAGGAGCGTGCGGGCGGGATCGAGCAGCCCCGCCTCTACCCTCTGTGTGACCCAGTCCCGGACGTCGAGCGCGATGCCGAGGTAGCCGAGCGCCTTGCGCATCCCGGCCGGGTGGAGGATGCACCGGTAGTTTTGCCGGAACTCTGCGTAGAACTCTGGTGCTGCAAGCGATGAGAGGATGAGGTGCAGGTAGTAGGCTGCCGTGCTCTCTTTCTGCGCATCGTGCATGATGGAAGTCTCGGCCGATATGTTCTCCGGGAGCGGCCGGTCGAGTCTCTCGCCGGGCGGGGGATAGAGGCGCGGAACAAGCGTGACGGTATCAAACACCGAGGAGAGATGCGGGAGTTCCCGGTCGAGGAACGACTCCACGACCCTGCTGAAGGGGTAGGATGTAGTGAAGACAACCAGGTGATCGCCGTTCTCGGGAGCCATCGTCACCGGTAAGGGGGCCGGAGCAGATAAGAGTTTTCAGTGCTGCCGGAACCTGCTGTCCGCCGGTTCGGCGACCGTCGGTAAGAGGGCCGCTTTCAGGCTCCGGTAGCGCCGGTACCAGGGAGCGGGTATGAACGCCATCAGGGAGTACGAGAATTTTCGTTGGCGGAACCTCCGGGTCGGGCACCAGGCCAGGTTGGCCCGCGCGAGGTCGGGGCGCCCGGCCTGGATGTTCCGCGCTGCGGTCTGCAGCTGTTTTGCGGCAACATACTCCAGCACGTCGTCAAGCATCCCCGGAGGTATCAGCCCGCGTTCGATCGCGTGCCGTGCCGAGGCGACGAACGGGTTCTCGGGGACAGGCTGGACCCTGGTACAGGCCCGGCAGACCACGTCGGTATGATAAACCGCACCAATCCTCCAGGTGAACGCGATTGGGTAGCGGAATGCAATCCTGCCCCAGAGATCCACATCCTCGCCCCACCAGAATTCTTCGATAAATCCACCCATCTCCTCCAAGATCTCTCTGGGTATCGCCACTGAGGAGGCGCTGACCGGCGGCTCGCCGAGGGTTGCCGACTGAAAGTAGTTCGGGAGCAGCCCGCTCCAGGGGGCCGGGGGCACGGCCGCAATCGAGGCGACCCGCATGCCGTCGTTGGGATTGTAGACCGCGTAGGCCGCCGCGTAAGCCCCAGCCCGGGGGTAACGCCTGCAGAGGTCGAGAACCGCCTCTAGAAAAGTTGGATACCATTCGTCGTCTGCATCCAGAAACGCTACGAGATCCGCGTTCGCCTCCCGGATCCCCCGGTTCCGTGCAGCCGAGGCGCCCCGGTTTTCCTGCACGATCAAGCGTATCCGGGCGTCTGCAAAGCGCTCGACGAACGTCGCACCCCCGTCGGTCGACCCGTCGTCTACGACGATGACCTCGAACTCCTGTTCGGTCTGGGCAAGCACCGACCGAACCGCTCGCTCGATATATGGGGCCTTGTTATAGAGGGGGATGACCACTGAGAAAACTGGTTTACCACCGCCTACCAGGATGCCCACACCTCCCTACACACCGGGGCGGTTGGTGGTATCTCTGGAACGAATAATCTTTGCAATCCCGGCGGCAGCCTGCCCATTCCCAAAGAGCGGGAACTGGTCTCCCACCGGAGCAAACCCCCGGATCATCGCGACAATCCTCTCCCGCTCCGCTCCCACAAGCACGTTCCACCCGGCCTCGACCGTCTCGACCCACTCGGTGTTCTCCCGGAGGGTGATGCAAGGGACGCCGAGCATGTAGGCCTCTTTCTGGACGCCGCCCGAGTCGGTGAGGATCTTTTCTGCGTGCGCCATCAGGCGGAGCATGTCGAGGTAGCCGAGCGGTTCGACGACCAGGATGTTCTCCGGCATCGTTGCGAGAAGGCCGTATTCGCTGAGGTACTTCCGTGTCCGGGGGTGGACCGGGAAGACGACCGGTCTTTCGACCTCCTCGAGGGCGCCAAGGATGGCAGCCATCTTCTCCCTGCTGTTGGTGTTCGAAGGCCGGTGGACGGTGACGACGAGGTACTCCTCCGGTTCAACTCCGACCGCTTCAAGGATCCGGGAGCGCTCCTCCGCAACCGCGCGGTTGTGGTTCATCGCGTCGACCATCACGTCCCCGACGAGGAAGACACCCTCCGTGATCCCCTCGGCCGCAAGGTTCCTAACAGCCGTCTCCGTCGGGCAGAGGAGGAGGTCCGATGCATGATCTGTAAGCACCCGGTTCACCTCCTCGGGCATACGCCGGTCGAAACTCCGGAGCCCTGCCTCGACGTGCGCCACCGGTACGTGCATCTTCGCCGCCGCAAGCGCGCCAGCAAGGGTCGAGTTTGTGTCGCCGTAGACCAGGACGACGTCCGGCTTCTCCCTTTCGAGAACTCCCTCGATCGCCCCGAGCATCGCTCCGGTCTGGTGGCCGTGGGCGCCGGAGCCGATGCCGAGGTTGTAGTCGGGCTTCGGGATACCGAGTTCCTCGAAGAAGACCTCCGACATGCCGTGGTCATAGTGTTGTCCGGTGTGGACGAGGACTTCATCGTGCTCCTTCCTGAGTTCGCGGGAGACGGGAGCGCACTTGATGAACTGCGGCCGGGCGCCGACGATCGAAACAATCTTCATGGTCACTACCGGATCGGGTGGTTGTTCTTATCGCCCCGGCCGATGCCCTTGTAGACGAACCCCGCCCGGATGAACGCGTCCGGGTCAACGACGTTTCTGCCGTCGACGATCACCGGGTGCTCCCGGCCCGAGAGTTCCTTTACCCGCGCCGCCTCAAGGGAGGCGTAGTGGTGATGGCCGGTGAAGACGGTGACGACATCCGCTCCCGCGAGAGTCTCCTCGAGGTCGTGCGAGACCTCTATCCCCGGGTATTCGTCCACGAACGGGTCGTGGACCCTGACTTCGGCGCCCGCCTCCTCCATCGCCGCGAGATAGGGCTCCGCCGGCGTGTTCCTGGTATCATCCGAGTTCTGAATGAACGCCCACCCGAGGAGCGCGACCTTCGCGCCCTCCGGGGACTTACCCGTCCGCTTGAGCCCCTCGACGGTCAGGTGGACCATGTGCCGGGGCATGAACTCGTTGATCTTCCGGGCGACGCCGAAGATCGACTCGGCCCCGTGCGGGTACCAGAGGTCGCCACCGAGGACCTGTGCACCCCGCTCGAGGTGCCAGGAGTCCTTCGTGAGACAGTGGCCGCCGACCCCGGCACCCGGCCAGAGGATCGCCCGGGTGATCCCCTCGCCCTTGAGGGAATCGATCCCGGCGCGGACGTCGTAGACGTTGACGCCCATCGCCTCGCAGTGCAGAGCGAGCTGGTTCGCGGCCGCGATCTGGAGGTCGCGGAAGGCGTTCTCGGCGGTCTTCGTCACCTCGGCCGCGGTCGCGGTCATCGGGATGATCTTCCCCGTCGTGAGGACGGGTTGGTAGAGTTCGACCGCCCGCGCCGTCGAGACCTCATCGATCCCGCCGACGATCCGGTCGTGCTCGCGGATATTGCGGAGCAGCCGCCCGACCATCACCCGCTCGGGGGCGTGGGCGAGCGCGAACCCCTCGCCGGCGACCAGCCCCGACTCTTCTTCGAGGATCTCGCGGGCCATGCGCTCGGTCGTGCCGGGGGTGACGGTCGATTCAAGCACCACGAGCGTGCCCTCGGAGAGGTGCTTTCCCACCGCGCGGAGCCCCTCGATCAGGGCTGAGAAATCGGGGATCAGGTCCTTCGGGTCTTTAAACGGTGTCTGGATGGCAAGGGTTACCGCGTCGCACCCCATGACCTCCGAGAAATCCGAGGTGCACCGGAACTTCCCCGCGCCGACGACTTTAGAGAGAAGTTCTTCCAGCCCCGGCTCCTCGCCC
>JAQVVW010000120.1 GCA_028698765.1 Methanoculleus sp.
CGGAACGTGCCGCCGACGATCTTCTGCCGGCAGAGGAAGTCGCGGCTCGTGAGCCTCTTCTCGACCTCGATGAGCGCATCGCCTGCATGCATGCAGCACTTTCCGCAGAGGTTACATTCGAACGCCGTCATCCTGTAGATCCTTTGCATAACGATGGATAAAGGTTCGCGAACGAGTGCTTTGCCGCCCCAATAGGGTTAAATCGATACGCATACAATGGAGTGGCATGAAGGTGTGCATAATGTGCGGAGGGGAGGGCACACGGCTCCGCCCCCTCACATTCGGGCGTCCTAAGCCGTGTATTCCGATCGTCAACAAACCCTCGATCCAGCACCTGGTCTCACACCTCGCGAACCTCGGGTTCAACGACGTGGTGATCACGCTCGGCTACATGAGCGAGTCCATCGAGGCGGCCCTCGGGGACGGGTCGCTCTTTGGGGTCAACGTCACCTACGTCCACGAGAAGACGAAACTCGGGACGGCGGGGAGCGTCAAGAACGCCCAGAAATACCTTGAGGAGCAGCCGTTCCTGGTCGTCGGCGGCGACCACGTGGTGGGCCTCGACCTGCTTGAGTTCTACCGCGAGCACCTCAACAACGACTCGATCACCACCATCGGCCTCATCAGCATCGACGACCCGACCGAGTATGGGATCGCCGAGATCGACGCAAGTTACCAGATCAAACGGTTCAAGGAGAAGCCGAGCCCGGGCGAGATCTTCTCAAACCTCGCGAGCACCGGGATGTACGTCTGCGACCCGGAGATCTTCGATCATATACCGACCGGCGAGAAGTTCGACTTCGCCCGCAACCTCTTCCCCGAACTGATGGAGAAGGGCTACACCCTCAAAGCATGGCTTGCCCGCGGAAACTGGTCGGACGTGGGAAGCCCCCGATCGCTTCGCGAAGCGGAACGGTGGAAACTCCAGGATATCGGGTTCACGAACATCTCCGGCGACCTCTACATCAAGGGCGCCCGGGTTCTCGGCCCGGTGCAGGTGGGGAGCTGCGTCTCGGTTGCGGCGAACTCCCGGGTGATCGGGCCGGTCTCGATCGGCGCCGGGACGATCATCGAGGAGAACGTCATCATCGGGCCGTATACGAGCATCGGGGAGGGCTGCATCATCAAGAAGAGCGCGAAGATCTTCTCCTCGTCGATCTACAACCGGGTGATCGTCGGCAGCGACAGCACCGTCAGCGGGAGCATCATCGACAACGACACCGTCATCGGCAGCGGGTGCAACATCGAGCACGACACGGTCATCGGGCCGCACGCGGTCCTGAAGAGCAACGTCGTCGTCCACTCGGGAACCCGGCTCTGGCCGGAGGTGATCATCCCGGAGGGGACGGTCGTCAAAGAGCACGTCCTGAACGAGGACTACGATACCCGGACCGAGGGGTCGTAGGACCCCGGCATACCCGGTTCTCTTTTTACCCGCAAGGACTCTCCCGCGGGCGTCTTTCTCCTCAACGTGCCGGCAACCCGCTTTAGACCATGAGACTCAGGACGATGACCTCCGAGCCGTCGGCTCCGTGGACCACGACCACGACGTCCACCGGCGTGCCGTTGTTTGAGACCCCGTCCCCCGTCCAGGCGGTCCCCGATCCTTTAACGGCCGGAACTCCTCCGAGCGGTTCGACCGTCGCGGAAAAACCGCTTGCAGCGCACGCGGAGGCGTTCGAGACGTCGACTCCGTTCATGAAGACCGAGAACGGCGCCCCGGGGTCGAGCACGGAGGCGGGAGGCACCTCCTCGACGGTGATGACGAGGGTGTCGGGCGCGGTGCGTTCTGCGGAGACGGCTGTCGTCATCAGCGCTGTTCCGGGGTTCACGTCGACCATCCCTGCACCGAGCATCGCGTGAGCGGCAAGCGGGGGAAGAACCACAACGACGAGGATGACGGCGGCCGTGGAGCAGAGGATGAGCCGGGATGCCGCGGCACCGTCGTCCGGCCCGGCCGCTCTCTCCCGGAAGAACGAGACGACGAAGGCCCCGAGGGCGGCGAGGGCTGCCATAGCGAGGCCGATGACGAGGAGGGGGAGTAGGTGGTTCGCGAGGGTGTCGCAGGCCAGAGAGAGGACGTCGGAGAGCCCGGCGGCGTATCCATGACCGAAGACCGATGTTATCATAGAATGGAGTTCGAAGACGAAGAAAGCCGTAAACCCGGCGACCCCTCCCGCAAGGACGGCAAAATCCCTCTTCATCCTGGCCTCCCGCTGCAGAGCGACCGCGAGCATCCCGGTAAGGAGGAGGGAGAGAATGCCGAGCAGCAGGTTCTGGAACGTGCCGATGGCGTCGAAGAGTCCGTGGTTGTAGCAGACGATACCGCCCCAGCACCATGTATGGGCGTGGGTCAGGAGCGCCAGCAGTCCGCCGCCGACCAGCCCGGCGAAGAGCGAGGAGGGGAGGAGGCGCTTGAGATTCTGCAGGGTCGTCTGGCGGTCGGGTGTCCTGGATTCACACTGAACTTATGGTTGCCGATAGCCACCTTTACCCTTCCGGAATTCACCTGCGGACAATAACGTTCACGGCGATTCAGGTCTTCTGTCCGACTGTCGCCCACACCACGTAGATAATCACCGCCCCGGCGGCAGCGAGGCAGAATCCCCGGAGCATCAGGACGAGGAGGGAGAGCCAGGGGGCGGAAGGCAGGTAGGGGTTCTCCCAGACGGAGAGTATCATCAGGAGCGGAAAGAGGAGGGTTCCCGAGACGAGAGCGGCACGGACCGGCCGCTTAAGGGGCAGGTATCGCCTGAGAAGAAGGTACGGCGCGATCACCCCGAGACCGGTGAGCGTGAGGGCCGGCAGGAATACCATGAGGCTCATCAGTGCATCAGCGAGAGGCGATACACCGAAATGCTCCCACCCGGGGATGTAAAACGGGGGGTATATCCGGGTCGAACCTGCCAGGCTGACGGGGATGAGGGGGAAGAGCAGGAGGACGGCGGCGATGAGCGGAATCGCAACCGCAGGCCGCCATCTTCGGGTCTGCAGTTCGGTCCGAGCACCCGTAAAGAGGAGGGCGGCGGAGCACCCGAAGAGGAAGGGCGTCAGGAGGAGGATGCCGGCATACCGGATCATCTTGGAGATGTAGAGGAACGGTTCCGCCTCCGGCATCCGGATCAGATGTACTCCCTCGTAGAGCCCCTCGCCGGGAGCCCGGACCGCCGACGGGGAGAGCCGCTGTGCGATCAGCGCTTTGAGGGACCTGTCCGGGTCGGGGCCCACGGTGTTCCCGTATGTCCCGTAGTAGACGATGAAGAAGTCGTTGCTCCTTCCGTCGTCAAACGGCCTCTCGTAGGTGAGGATGTAGCCCCTCGTGGTCTTGCCGACAAAGAGCCAGGCGGGGTATTCCCGTTCTGCATCGGAGCGTTCGAACCCGGCGGCAAGGAGGTGGTCGCCGAGATCGAGCGTCGCCTCCGAAATTTCTCCGAAACTGTTCAGGGATTCAAGTGCTGCTTTCTTATCGCTTCTGAACGTCCGTTCGTTCTCGTACCACCACTGTTCGGCGATGTATCTCTCCTCCGTGTGTTCCCGAGTGTATACTGTGCGATATACCTTTCCGGAGAGAGATGAGAGCGAAAGAGGGCTACCCCCAAGACAGGGTTCGTCGATGAGATAGTTGCCTTCGATCGTGGGGACGGTGGACCACGGGTATTCAAGATCCCCGGGTCCCTGGGGAACAAACCAGCACCGCTTCAACCAGGGATTGGGGCTGGAGTGGTCGTAGCCCGTAAGAAAACATCCGGGGTCGAGGTATCCCGGGACGAACCAGACGAGGAGGAGACAGAGGAGGAACAGCCCGAAGACCCGGGCCTGCTGCGGGGGATTGCCGCTCCCCTTCAGGAGATGGCGGACGACCAGGGGAACGGAGAGCACCGCCGCCCCGGCAACACCGAGGCAGAGGACGGAGAGGGTCGAGAGGGAGAGGGAGAGCCAGGGGATGAGGGACGGAACAGGATCGACCATAAAGATCGCCGCCGCCAGGCAGGGGAAGAGGAGGGTGCCGAGCACAGCCGCGGCGGCGTACGGCCGTTTCATCGGGGCGTACCGGCCGATGAGGAGGATGGGTACGATCGTCGCGAGAGCAAGGAGAGTGATTCCCGGGAGGAAGATGACGGCGCTCATCAGGACATCGACGGCGGGCGATAGGCCGAAGTAATTCCACCCGGGAACGTAAAACGGCAGTATCATCTGCATCGATCCTGCGAGATAGGTGGGGATCAGGTAGAGCAGGAGGAGCGCGACGGCCAGGGTGGGCAGGGTGAATGCCCGCACGCCCGGCCCGCTCATCCTCCTCGCCAGTGCGAGCAGAAGTGCCGTGGAGCACCCGAAGAGGATGGCCGCGAGCAGGTATACGCCGCCGTATTCGAAGATGATGAACGGGTAAGCGTTGCCCCCGCCGAAGAGTTCCGGCGCGAGAAAGCCCGGGAGGAACCAGATGAGCGAGATGCAGAGCAGGTGGAGCCCGATGATCGCCGCCGGGTGCGGCGACCAGGTGTGTTCTTCCGTCCGGCGGGTGATGGTCTCTCTAATCCTTCTCATCTCAACGCCCCGATCAGTCTGATTTCATGCCTGTTCTCGTCCACGAAGAGCCGTATCGGCTGCGAAACGGCCCTCTGAAGATGCCTTCAGGACTACTGAGGCTCGTCACCCCCCTGAATTAAGGGCGGCCGTTTCTGATGGTTCGAAATGCTGTTTAATGTTAGATATACTTTCTGATGCATTCAAGCAGGTTAAGTAGACTTCATGCTGATCCGGGGTGCAGCCGGGACGTCGGGGCGAGATCCGTCTTCGACGATGCCGGCACCTATGGGTACCATACCGGAGATGTCCGGGCAGAATCTCCGGGCTGAAAAAAGACTGAAATCCCCTCCCCCCGGCGGAGGGGTTCCTCAACCGTGCCGCACGAGCCGGTGCGTCAGCGCGACGAGGGGATGGCGGGCGTAGTCGAGCACCTTGATATCGTCGAGCGTTTTCAAGTTCAGCGTCTTTGCCGTCCGCTCCATCCCGAGCTCGATGTTCTCCCTGACCTCGATGATGTAGGCGTCGAGGTTCGCGATCCCGAGCCGTTTCGCCGCGATCGCACGGTGGTGCCCGTCGACCAGGATCCAGCGGCCCGGCCGCCGGACCACGATCAGGGGTTCGGCGAGCCCCTTCTTGATCTCGTACATCCGCCCCTCGAGTTCGTCCTCGTAGATCTTCGACTGGGTGGGCAGGAGGTCGTTGATCGGGACGGAACCCCTTCTCAAGGCCGGCTCGACCCCGTAGAGTTTCTTCAGGGTCTCGATGAACTTGAAGACCTTCTCCGGCGAGACGTGCTCGATCTGCGACCGGATGACATCGGCGTTCGACATGATCCCGATGAGCTCGTTCTTCTCGTTGACGACCGGGAGTTTCTGTATGCCGGAGCGGAAGATGACCCGGGCGGCGTCGTTCACGCTCATCTCCGGGTCGGCGACGATGAGGTGGCGGGACATCACCTGCTCCACCGGCGTCGACGGATGGGCAAAGAGGAGGTCCCGTGCCGATATGTAGCCCACCACCTCTTTTGAGTCCCCCAAGACCGGAAA
>JAQVVW010000121.1 GCA_028698765.1 Methanoculleus sp.
GATCGTCGAGCAAGCGGCCGGGTTCGCCGAGGTCTTCCCCGAGCACAAGTACCGGATCGTCTCCCTCCTCCAGTCGCGGGGGCACATCGTCGGCATGACCGGCGACGGCGTGAACGACGCCCCCGCTCTCAAAAAGGCTGACGTCGGGATCGCCGTCGCGGGAGCCACGGATGCAGCGAAGTCGGCGGCCGCGATCGTCCTCACAAAACCGGGCCTCTCGGTGATCATCGACGCGATCAAAGAGAGCCGGATGATCTTCGAGCGCATGGTCCACTACGTCACCTACCGGATCGCCGAGACCATCCGCGTCCTCTTCTTCATCACCCTCTCGATCCTGATCTTCGGGTTCTTCCCGATCACCGCCCTGATGATCGTCCTCCTTGCCCTCTTAAACGACATCCCGATCATGACCATCGCCTGGGACAACGTCCTCTACTCCCGGTCCCCCGAACGGTGGAAGATGCGCGAGATCCTCACGCTCGCGACCCTTATCGGGTTTGTGGGCGTCATATCCTCGTTTACCATGCTCGCCATCGCACAGGGCCCGCTCAACCTCCCTCTGGACGTCATCCGGTCGCTCATCTTCCTCAAACTCGCGGTCGCCGGCCATCTCACCGTCTTCGTCGCCCGTACCCGGGGGCCGTTCTGGTCCGTCCGGCCCGCCCCGGTCCTGCTCGGGGCGGTGATCGTCACGCAGACCGTCGCGACCCTGATCACCGTCTACGGGATATTTATAGCGCCCATCGGCTGGCCGCTTGCGGTCTTCGTCTGGGTCTACGCGCTCATCTGGGCGCTCGTGATCACGGACCCGATAAAGGTCTACGCCTACCGCCTCATCGACCGCGGCAGCATACCGTTTGTCCGGTGAGGGATATCCCTCACCGGGGCACCGGGGCCGCCTTCTTCGCCCTCCTGAGCCGTTCCTCGACCTCGGCCACCCGGAGGGTGATCTTTAAGAGCGCATCGGGCTCGACCGATATCGAGTCGATCCCCTGCTCTACCAAAAAGTCGGCGAACTCCGGGTAAGTGCTCGGCGCCTCGCCGCAGAGCCCGCTGTGCCGATGGTTCCGCCGGCAGCCCTCCACGGCCATCGCGACCATCCGTTTGACCGCCGGATCGCGCTCGTCGAACGCCCCACCCACGACTGCCGAGTCACGGTCGATGCCGAGGACGAGCTGGGTCAGGTCGTTTGAACCGATCGAGAACCCGTCGAAGTACTCGCTGAACGCATCGAGTTCGACGACGTTGCTCGGGATCTCGCACATCTGGTAGATCTGAAGGCCGTTCTCGCCCCGGCGCAGATCGTTCTTCGCGAGTTCCTCAATGACCTGCTTTGCCTCCTCCGCCCGGCGGCAGAAGGGGATCATGATGATCAGGTTCGCAAGACCCATCTCTTCGCGGACCCGCTTCAGCGCCCGGCACTCGAGGCTGAATCCTTCCCGGTAGCGCTCGTCGTAGTAGCGGGAGGCGCCGCGGAACCCGAGCATCGGGTTTGCTTCCTCGGGCTCGAAGTAGGCCCCGCCGAGGAGGCTTGCGTACTCGTTCGTCTTGAAGTCGCTCGTCCGGACGACGACGGGGTTCGGGTAGAACGCCGCGGCGATGGTCCCGACACCCTCCGCGAGCCGCTCGATGAAGTACTCCGCCCCGTCCGGGTAGCCGTAGGTGAGGTCCGCGATCGATTGCCGGACGGATTCGTCCTCGACCCGCTCGGGGTGGATGAGCGCCATCGGGTGGACTTTTATGTAACTCGCAATGATGAACTCCATCCGGGCGAGGCCGATGCCGTCGTTCGGGAGCATAGCGAGTCCGAAGGCCGCGTCCGGGTTTCCGAGGTTCATCATCACCTCGGTCCGGGGCCGCCGCAGGTCCGAGAGCCGGGTCGTCTCGACGTGGAACGGGAGGGCTCGATCGTAGACGAACCCCTCCTCCCCCTCGGCGCAGCTGACCGTCACCTCGCGGCCTGTCGGGACCTTCTCGGTCGCGTCGCCGGTGCCGACGACCGCAGGGATGCCGAGTTCCCGGCTGACGATCGCGGCGTGGGAGGTCCGCCCGCCCCGGTTCGTCACGATGGCGGCGGCCACCTTCATGACAGGCTCCCAGTCGGGGGTCGTGGTATCGGAGACCAGGACCTCTCCCGGCTTAAACTCCGGGAGCCTGCCGACATCGGTGATGATCCTGGCCTTTCCGGCGGAAATCTTATCCCCGATGTTCTTTCCGGCGGCGAGCACCGTCCCGCGCTCGTCGAGGCGGTAGGTCTCGAGGACGTCTCCCGCCTTCTGCGACCGCACCGTCTCGGGCCGGGCCTGGACGACGAAGAGTTCCCCGGTCTCGCCGTCCTTTGCCCACTCGATATCCATCGGCACCGGTTTTCCGGCTTTTTCCGAGTAGTGATCCTCGATCGTGAGCGCGTACCCGGCGAGCGTCAGGACATCGTCGTCGCCGATGCAGAACCTCCTTTGGTCGGCATCCGGGACATCGACCCTCCGGGTGACCTCTTTTTCTCCCCCGTGGCCGTAGATCAATTTCACCCGCTTCTCCCCGGTGGTCTTCCTGACGATGGCGCGGTGTCCCTCCCGGAAGGTCGGCTTGAAGACGTAGAACTCGTCGGGGTTGACGGCGCCCTGGACGATCATCTCGCCGAGACCGTAAGATCCCGTGATGAGGACGACGTCCCGGAACCCGGTGTCGGTGTCGAGCGTGAAGATGACCCCGCTCGATGCCAGGTCGGAGCGGACCATCTTCATGACCCCGACCGAGAGGGCGACCTTGAAGTGGTCGAAGCCGTTGTCCACCCGGTAGGCTATCGCCCGGTCGGTGAAGAGAGAGGCAAGGCACCGGGTGTAGGCTTCCTGCAGGGCCTGGTAACCCCGGACGTTCAAGTAAGTCTCCTGCTGCCCCGCAAACGAAACCGTCGGGAGGTCTTCGGCGGTGGCGCTCGACCTGACGGCGACGTCGGCGTCGGGCCCGTACTCGTCGCAGAGCAGATCGTAGGCTGTCCGGATCTCACCCCGGAGGTCGTCGGGGATCCCGGCCGAGAGGATGAGATCACGGGCCCGCTTCCCTCGTTTCGCGAGGTCGGTGACGTTGTTCCGATCGAGCCCGGCGAGGGTCTCTTTGAGGTCGTCGAGGATCCCCGCGGATGTAAGGACGTGCCGGTAACCTCCCGCGGTCACGGCAAACCCGCCGGGAATCTTCACGCCCTTCGGGGTCAGTTCGCTGTACATCTCGCCGAGCGATGCGTTCTTCCCGCCGACCAGACCGACATCCTCGTTCCTGATATCGGCAAACCAGCGGATGTAGGTCGCGTCCTGCTTCATGCTCTCCCTCCGGCAGGCGCCTCTGCCGGCACCCGGTAGGTCCCGGCGACGACATTCTGCGGGTTCCCGGCAAAGAACGCCCGTATATTCTCGATGCTTGTATCGAGGATCCGGTCGACCGCACCCCGCGTGTTGAAGGCGTTGTGCGGGGTGAGGATCGCCTTATCGGAGTGCAGGAGGCCGAAACTCTCGAGCGCATCCCGGAGTTCGTCTGCCGACGCTTCCTCCGCCCCCGCAAACTCCTCCTCGATCCAGACCTCCTCCCCCTCGAAGGTGTCGAACGCGACTCCCCCGAGGCGGCCCTCGCGGAGGGCGTCCGCGACCGCTCCCGTATCCACCACGCCGCCCCGGGAGGTGTTGACGAGGAGCGCGGTATCTTTCACGAGCCGGAGCCGCTCGGCGTCGATCAGGTGGTGCGTCGCCTTCGTGTAGGGGACGTGCAGGCTGATGATGTCCGCCTGCCGCAGGAGTTCGTCGAGGTCCATGTAGCGGACGCCGTACTCCTCCGTAAGGGCCGGGTTCGGCCTCAGGTCGTAGGCGATCACCTCCATCTCCGCCGCGTGGGCGATGCGGGCGAGGTGCGACCCGATGCGCCCGGTCCCGATCAGGCCGAGGGTCTTACCGGCAAGATCCATCCCCTGAAGCCCGACCCGCGAGAAGTCGCCCCGGTCGGTTCGCTCAAACGTCGGCCTGAACTTCCGGGCGAGGGCCAGGATGAGCCCGAACGCGAACTCCGCCACGGTTGTGTCGCCGTAGCGCGGCACATTGCAGACGGCGATGTTCCTCTCCCGACAGGCGACGAAGTCAATATGGTCGAACCCCGTGGACATGGCGGCGATCACCTCAAGATCCGGCAGGCGGTCGAGGACCCCGCGGGTGACGCGCGACATGACGAAGACCCCGATGCCCCCGGCGCCCCGTGCAAGCGATACGTTCTCGATCGTGAGCGGTTCGGTGTGCAGGGCGAGATCGTAACCGCCCTCGCCAGCGAACGCCCTCCCGATCACGTCCTGTTCATGCTCATCGAGGCCGAAGAAGACTAATTTAGTCATCCCCTCACTCCCGGGACGCCATGTAGGCGGCGATATCGACCATCCTCTTCGCGTAGCCGAACTCGTTGTCGTACCAGACCAGGACCTTGACCATCCGCCCGCCGACGACGCTCGTGGAGAGCCCGTCGACGACCCCGGAGTGCGGGTCGCCGACGATATCGGCCGATACGATCGGATCCAGGGTATACGCGAGGTATCCCTTCATCCCTCCTTCCGCCGCCTTCTTCATCGCGGCGTTCACCTGGTCCGCCGACGTCTCGCGTTTCAGTTCCGCGACGATATCGATGACCGACCCGTCGGGGATCGGGGCCCGGACGGCTATCGCGTCCATCTTCCCGGTGAGTTCGGGCAGAACCCGGGTGGTGGCGACGGCGGCCCCGGTCGTCGTCGGGATGAGCGAGACGGCCGCGGCCCGTCCCCGGCGCGGTTTCTTCGCGGCCCGGTCGACCAGCGCCTGGGTGGCGGTGTAGGCGTGGATCGCCGTTGCCATCAGGCGCTCGACGCCGAAGGCGTCGTTCAAGACCTTCGCCGCCGGCGCAAGCGCGTTGGTCGTGCAGGATGCGTTCGAGACGACGGTGTGCTTTGCCGGGTCATACGTTCCCTCGTTGACCCCGAGCACGACCGTATGGTCGGCGTCGGGCGAGGGAGCGCTGATGACGACCCGGGACGCCCCGGCGTCCAGGTGCTTTGCAGAACCCGCCCGCTCGATGAAGTGCCCCGTGCACTCGAGCACCATATCCACACCGAGGTCCTTCCACGGGAGGCGGGCGGGGTCCCTCTCGTGCAGCACCCGCACCTCGTTTGACCCGAACCGGATGTGATCCTTGCCGGCCTCGACCGGGAACGGCGCCCGCCCGTGGACCGAGTCATACTGCATCAGGTAGGCGAGTTCTTCCGTCGGGTTTGGGTCGTTCACCGCGACGATCTCGATCTTCTCCGGCGGATCGGTGAGGTAGTTGTAGAGAACCTTCCGCCCAATCCGCCCGAACCCGTTGATGGCAACCTTCTTCATGACACTTCCCCCTGTCAGACAGAGGGGCCCCTCTGCGGGAGGGTATATATGATCTTCCACCCCTGGGATGGTGCCGGGGAAAATCGCCGGTTCGGGGGCGGTTTGGGTTTTCCGGCCGGACCCTGCGACACCGCCGGAGGCCGACACTCTCTCTCTGAAAGCCGGCGCGAGGGTCGCCTTCCGG
>JAQVVW010000122.1 GCA_028698765.1 Methanoculleus sp.
CGACCGGGCAAGCGCGATCAGGTCGCCCAGTTCGGTGTGGTTCCTTTTCGTGACCGTGAACCGGACGCCGCACCGGAGGCCCGCATCGATGCAGTTTTTCAGCGCCTGCACCGAACGATCGAAACTTCCCGGCACGCCCCGGAACGCGTCATGGGTCGCCGCCGTCGCACCGTCGAGGGATATCCCGGCATACCCGATCCCGGCATCCCGGAGCCTTCGAGCGACCGCCGGGGTGATGAGGGTCCCGTTCGTGCTCAGGACCGCAGGAAGTCCGCGCCGGCGAGCGTGCGCCGCGAGGGTCCAGAAGTCCTCCCGCACCAGCGGCTCCCCGCCGGAGAAGAGGAGGAGCGGGACGCCCGCCACAGCGAGATCGTCGATGAGAGCCGTCGCCTCGTCCGTCGTCAGCTCGTCCTCCCGCCTCCGGCCGGGCCCCGACCGGAGGTAACAGTGGGTGCAGGCGAGGTTGCACCCGTTTGTTATGTTCCAGAAGACCACCGGCCCGCTCCGGGCTTCCCCATACGCAAGGGTGCTGTGCGATGCCGCCGGCCCGCTGACCGGCCCTTCCCCGTGCACGAGGCGCGTGAACCGGATCACCGGATCGCCTCCTGCAGGAGGAGCGCGAGCCCCAGGGGCGCCCGCTTCAACTCCCGGGTGCTGACGAGGACCGTGTAGTCGTCGATGCCTGCCGCTTGAGAGAGCCGGACGATATCGCGGTCGACCTCGCCGCGATGCCGACCGTGCAGGACGACAAAGAGGTTGTACTCCCACCTTCCCGGGACAACCGCACGCTCGTAGCAGTGCGTCACCTCCGGGAACCGGGCCATGATCCCCGCCACCCGCGCCACGTCGCCGGGCGGCACCCGCCACGCGACCATCGCGTTGACCAGAATACCGGCCTTCCGGTGGTTGAGCCGCACCGCGAACCGCCGGATGACACCCCCGGAAAGGAGGTTCTGGGTCCGGGCAATCACCTCCGCCTCCGTCATGCCGAGGTCCTCCGCGATCGCCCGGTATGGCTCTTCGACGAGCGGGACGCCATCCTGCAGCCTGAGCAGGAGCGCACGGTCACGATCGTTCATGCCCCGTCCTCCCCGTCGGAAAGGAAGCGGAACCGGACGCCGATCTTGAACCGCCGCAGCGAAGGCAGGTCCAGGAGATCGTGCGGGGAGACACCGGTCCGGGCCGCGATATCCGCCACCACACGGCGGAGGGCCGCATCGTCGCCGGCCGCGAGCGTGAACCAGAGGTTGTAGTCGTGGTCCCGGAGGTAGTTGTGCGAGACCCCGGGCTCCCGGTTGACGACCGACGCACACTCGTCCACCTGGTCCGGCGGCACCCGCATGCCGATGAGCGTGGAGGCCGGAAGGCCGATCCGCGCCGACTCGAGGACCGGCGATATGGCCAGGACGATGCCCTCGTCGGCGAGCCGGCGCACTCGCCGGAGCACCTCACCCTCCGGTAGACCAACGTGGTCCCCGATCTCGCGCCACGGCCGCGGGGCCTGGGGGAAGCCGTCCTGCAGTGCTTCGAGAAGTTGCCGATCAAGGGTATCCAGGTCCCGGTCAGTCATGCATCATCTCTCCCTGCCCCGGCTCGTAGGGGCAGCAGGGGTCTTCCGCCAGGATATCGCCGTCCGGTCCGGAGGAGCGCACTGCTCCCCCGCAGGCATCTCCGCGCCGGTGCCTGACCCCGTAGGCCCGTGCACGGCACCCGCCGCAGGCCCGGCGATACCCGCACCGCCCGCACTTCCCCCCGAGACGGTCGGGGTCCCGGAGCGCGGCAAGGATGGGGGAACCGTGCCATATTTCCCCGAACGCCTCCTCCCGGACGCTCCCGACCGCGATGGGGAGGTACGGGCAGGGCGTCACATCCCCGGCCGGGGTGATCCGGCAATACGCTGTGCCGGCGATGCACCCCCTCCCCCACAGTGCAGGATCAAGCCCCATCCGCGCGGCCACCCGGACGAACTGTGGGGCGCAGGTCGGCCGGACCGAGAGCCCCGGATCCCGGGCGTGGGCGAGGATGCGCCCGATCGCCGCCTCAGAGGACTCCGGCGGGATATCGGCAAGGCCTTTCCCCCGGCCCGTCGGGACCAGGAAGAAGAACTGGTAATCGCGGACGCCGAGACTCTTCCCGAACGCGACGATCCCGTCGACCTCCCCGGCATCCGGTCCGCCGATCGAGGCGTTGATCTGGACGGGGACGCCCGCTCTCCGGAGAGCGCGGATGCCGTCGACCGCCCGCTCCCAGGCACCATCGGTGCCCCGGAAGGCGTCATGAACCCCCGGGTCCGTGGAATCGATGCTGACCGCCACCTTCCGGATGCCGGCACCCCGTATCCGGCCCGCGACGGCGTCGGTGATGAGGACGCCGCTCGTGCCCATGGCGACCCGGAGCCCGCGTCCGGCGGCGTAGCCGGCAAGATCGAAGATATCGGCGCGGAGGAGCGGTTCGCCCCCGCTGAGGATCAGGATCGGCCGGCCGACGGCGACGATCTGGTCGATCAGGGCCATCCCCGCGGCGGTGTCGAGGTCCCCCGGAGACCCGTCTCTGCTCGCATCGATGGAGCAGTGGGCGCAGGCGAGGGTGCACCGGGACGTGACGTTCCAGGAGACGATGCGGGGTCCGCTGCCGCCGTTCATACTCCTCTCCATCACCCTGCTCCCTCCTCACCGTGCGGGAAGATGACGAGCAGCCCGGCAAAGAGCGCGATCAGGTCGAGCGGCGGGAGGAAGCCTGCAACGAGAGCGTATCTCCCGGCCCTGGCGAGATCGCCCCGGCCGATCGTCCGGTATGCCGCAAGCCCAAACCCGATCCCGGCCGTCTTGACTGCGGCAAGGAGAAGCGCCCCCGCCGGGAAGATGCCGGGCTTTGCGGGAAGGCCCCCGATGACGATAGCGAGGAGCGTCGCAACGGCAAAGAGCCCGAAGACCACCGATATGGCGATGAGGACCCGTGCAATCTTCGTCTCCTTTCCCATGCCTCCCATACCGGGCCGCTCCTCTGCGTCGTGGGTATTAACCTTTTCCCGGAGGGTAGGATAAGAGCGGCATGCGCCCCTGATCGCAGAGGTACAGGCTGTCGGGCAGCGTATCGATGAACTTACCCGGGGATCCCCACCGCGCCCGGCCCACATGGCCCCGGCTGTAACAAGGAGATAAGGGAAGAAGGGGATACGGGGTTGCCCGTTCCCCCTGCCTTCAACGTCTGTTCCTGATCATTGCACGATAAAATCACCGTTCATCGACGGGTGAACATCGCACTGGAAGTAGTAGGTCCCGGGTTCGGACGGTGCCATGAAGGTGTAGGTGGTCTCGGCAGGCCCGGTGATGATGTCACCCACAAAGATGGATCTGGAACGGAGATTGCTGTCGTAGACCGCGAAGTTGTGGGAGATGCCGTCGTCCTTGTTCACGAAGTGCACGGTCACGTTCGCTCCCGCGGGCACCGTGATCGTGCTCGTATTGAAGGCGGTGTTCTCCGCGGTGAGGTTCACCACCGTCGCATTCCCGGTCGCATTCCCGCCGACGGTGACGTTCACCGTGTCAAAGACGAGCGGGATGAGCGGCGTGTGGTCGTTGTTGACGGCCTGGACCGAGAGGTTGTGCGCACCCGCCGTCACGTTCTCCCAGGTGTGGGTGAGGTTCGTGGAGATGACGTAGCCGCCGGTCGGCGGGATAGCGGGTTCACTCGCATTCGTCGGTATCGGAGCATCGAGGTAGTAGTGCAGGTGCCCCTCGCCCGGCGCGTTCGGCTGCCCGGTCGGCTCCACCAGCGTGAAGTTCGTCACGTTCACGCTCACCGTGACGTTCCCGGCAGCGACGCTGGCATTCGCCTCCGGCGACGTGATCGTGACGTTCGTCTCATTGGTCGCGTTCCCGGCTGTGGCCACAGTCGGGGTCTGGCCGCCCCCATACTCCTGGGCGACCGCCCCGGAGAAGAGGGCCACACACCCTATCACCAGGGTGAGGATCAGGAGTCTCAACAGTTGTGTCATACGGGGCGGGGGGGTGGAAGGCAGTCAGATATACTTTTCGCAGGGCGATAGCGTTCCCCCCGAAAACCGATGTTGGCCGGAATCCTCCGCCGAGCGGGGCCCCTTTCGCCCGACAGGGTTAAGTGAGGAGGCGCCGTATCCCCGTCGTATGATACGCACAAAACGGATCTATGAGGAGCCCTCGGAGGACGACGGGACCCGGGTTCTCGTCGACCGGCTCTGGCCCCGGGGTGTCTCGAAGGAGGAGGCGAACCTCGACCGGTGGGAGAAGGACCTTGCACCAAGCAGCGAACTGCGGAAGTGGTTCGGGCACGATCCGGCGAAGTGGGAGGAGTTTCTCCGGCGCTACCGGGCCGAGGTCGAGGGGAAGGAAGAACTCCTCGCCCAACTCCGGCAGGAGGCGGGCGACGGGACGGTCACGCTCCTTTACGCCGCAAAGGACGAGGAGAGGAACAATGCCGTGGCGCTGAAGCGGTATATCGAGGAGAAGTAGGCGGCACCGATACTTTTTTACAACTCCAATGCGGTCTCCCCATGACCATGGAGAGCGACAGGATATCCTACCACGAGTCGGTAAGGACCGTCTACGAACGGCTCAAGAAGGACGGCATGTCCAATGTCTGGGACCGCTACGAGGCGCAGGGCTTCGGCACCGACCCCGACAAGCGGTGCGCCTTCTGCCAGGCGGGCGCCCGGTGCGACTTCTGCTCGAACGGCCCCTGCCGGGCCGACGCAAGCCGAAACCACCGGGGGGTCTGCGGGATCAACGCCGACGGCATGGCGATGCGAATGATGCTGTTACGCAACGTCATGGGCGCGTCGAACTACCACTTCCACGCCCAGCAGGCGGTCCGGACCCTCCGGGCGACCGCGGAGGGAAAGACCCCGTTCTCGATCGCCGAGCCGGAGAAACTCCGGACGTTTGCAGAACGGCTCGGCATCGATACCGGCGGGAGCGATGCGGAGGTCGCGCTCCGGCTCTGCGACTTCGTCGAGGAGGACTTCCACCGGTTCACCTACGAGCCGAGCCGGATCGTCGAGCAACTCGCCCCCCCGGAGAGAAAAGAGGTCTGGAAGCGCCTTGGCCTCTTCCCGGGCGGGATCTACGGGGAGACGATCGTCGTTACCGCGGCCAGCCTGACCAACGTGGATGGGTGGTACGCGAACCACGCCATGCGGGCGATGCGCCTCGGCGTCGCGATGGCCTACCAGAGCCAGATCGTCCTCGAGTACATCCAGGACATCCTCTACGGCATCCCGCGCCCGCACCCCATGCGGGTCGACCTCGGGGTGCTCGACCCCGACTACGTCAACATCCTCCCGAACGGCCACGAACCCTTCCTCGGGTTCGCCCTCATCGACCTTGCCCGCACCGGCGAGTGGCAGGAGAAGGCGCGAGCGGCGGGGGCAAAGGGCCTCCGGGTCATCGCGAACATCGAGACCGGGCAGGAACTGATCCAGCGCCGGGAGATGGACGACGTCTTCTACGGCTACACGGGGAACTGGATCATGCAGGAGGCGGTCCTCGCCACCGGAGCGGTGG
>JAQVVW010000123.1 GCA_028698765.1 Methanoculleus sp.
AACGAACTGATTCGCATAGAGGAGCTGATCTAATTTGACAGGAAACGAACTTGAGATTGAACTGAAAGAACCGCTGATGCCCGTCGAGGAGTACCTTGCGGCAGGTGTGCACATCGGCACCCAGCAGAAGAGCAAGGATATGATGAAGTTCATCTACCGCGTCCGCGGGGATGGGCTGTACATCCTGGACATCCAGGCGACCGACGAGCGGATCAAGACTGCAGCGAAGTTCCTTTCGCAGTACGAGCCTTCGAAGATCCTGGTCGTCACCTCCCGGCAGTACGGCCAGTACCCGGCCAAGAAGTTCGCCGATGCGATCGGCGGCATGGCGGTCGTCGGCCGCTTCATCCCCGGGATGCTCACCAACCAGCGCTTACACGGCTTAAACACCTACATCGAGCCGGACGTCGTCGTGGTGACCGATCCCATCGGCGATGCCCAGGCGATCAACGAGGCCGTCCAGACCGGTATCCCGATCGTCGCGCTCTGCGACACCAACAACACGACGAAGTACGTCGATCTGGTCATCCCGACGAACAACAAGGGTCGGAAGGCGCTCTCGGTGATCTACTACATCCTGACAAAGGAACTGCTCCGTCTGCGCGGTGTGACCACGTCGCTCACGCCCGAAGACTTTGAGACAGAGTTATAAGATCCGAAGCACAAGAGCTCGATCGTTGATGGATATGCGCCCATGCAGTGTAGCGGGAATGTTTTATCCTGCCGAGCCCAGGCATCTGGAGCAACTGCTGGAGACATTCTTCCAGAAAAAGGCCCCGGGGATACTATCCCGGGGGATCGTCTCTCCCCACGCCGGATACGTCTACTCGGGAGAGACCGGAGCCTGTGCATTCTCTACCATACCCCCTGATTTTGACGGCACGTTTCTGGTCATAGGCCCGAGTCACCGTGGATACATGACCTCTGCCTCCGCCGTACCGTGGGAGACCCCGCTCGGGCTCGTCGATGTCGATACAGAGTTCATCGACGCGATGGATATCGAGATAGACGAAGCATCGCACCGGAACGAGCACTCGATCGAGGTGCAGATGCCGTTCATAAAATACCGGTTCCCGAGAGCAAGGGCCGCACCCGTTCTCATGGGAGAACAGACCTACGAAGCGGCAGAGAACCTTGCGGAGCACCTGCTCCAGGCAGTCGAGCAGACGAGACGGGACGTGCGGATCGTCGCCTCGAGCGACTTCTCCCATTACGTCCCGGACGAGGTGGCCCGGCGGCAGGACCTGCACGTGATCGACGCGCTCAAGACCCTGGACATACCCGAGTTTTACCGGCGGCTCCAGGAGACACACGCTACGGTCTGCGGCTACGGCCCGATCGCGACCATGTGCATGGTATGCCGGTCGCTCGGTGCAGAGAGAGCAGAACTCTTACGGTATACGACGAGCGGCGACGTGACGGAGGATCACAATCAGGTAGTGGGGTATGCAGCGATAGCGGTGGTCTGATTGGCAACGTGGAGCGCACCGGGCAAGGTCTTCCTGTTCGGCGAGCATGCAGTGGTCTACGGGAAACCGGGAGTCGCGATGGCGATCAAGCCGCGCGTCTTCGTCACGGTGAGGAAGTCGCGCAACCCGACCCGCCCGAAGTCGCCCTACATCGACGAGTGTTTCAGGATGATGGGGACCCGGGGCAGCGTCTATGTCCATTCCCAGCTCCAGAGTTCGTCGGGGCTCGGGTCGTCGGCCGCGGTGACGGTGGCGACGCTCTCTGCGATCAACGATGAGTTCAATCTCGGGCACACCCGCGAGTACATCGCCGAGACCGCGTTCGTCATCGAGAAGAAGGTCCAGAAAGGGAGGGCAAGCCCCACCGACACCTACGTCTCTACGAACGGAGGGATGGTGCTGATCACGGGGAACTCCAAGCGGAGACTGCCGCCTGAGAACCTGCAGGTCGTCGTGGGGAACACCCTGGTGCCGCACAGCACCGCGAAGATGGTGGAACAGGTCGGGAACCTGCAACGGAAGCATCCCGAGGTCGCGAACCCGATCCTGGACGCCATCGGGGCCCTGACGCTTGCCGCCCTCCATAACATCGGCAACCCGAAGGAACTCGGGCAGTATATGGATATGAACCACGCCCTCCTGGAGGCGCTCGGTGTGGGACACCCGGTGAGCAGCAAACTCGTGCTTGCGGCGCGGGCAAGCGGCGCGTACGGTGCGAAGATCACGGGAGCGGGAGGCGGCGGGTGCATCATCGCTCTCTGCCCGAGGCGTGCAAAGAGCCGGGTTGCCGGGGCGATCGAGGCCTGCGAAGGGCGGGCGATCATCACGACGATAGATACGGAAGGCGCGAGAAAGGAGAAGCATGACTGAGAGGGTGGTACTGAAACTGGGGGGGAGCGTGATCACCGACAAGTCGGGGAACTGTGCCATCGATCACGCCCGCCTGCGCGAGATTGCGGGGGAACTCGCCGCACACAGAGAGACCGCTCTCGTGCTCGTCCACGGTGCGGGGTCGTGCGGGCATCCCGAGGCCCGGCGTTACCGGATCAACGACGGTCTCGCCGGAGATAACGTCCCCGGTGTCTACGAGACGCATACCGCCGTCTCAAGCCTGAACGCGGCGGTCGTCACCGCCCTGCGGGACGCGGGGGTCGAGGCGATCGGTATTCACCCTCTCGACCTCTGTCTCGCCGAAGACGGGCGCCTGGTCTCGTTCGAGACCCGCCACATCGCCGAAATGACGGAACACGGCATTGTGCCCGTGCTGCACGGCGACGTGGTGATGGACCGGCTCCGGGGCTCCTGCATCGTCTCGGGCGACCAGCTCGTGACCCGTCTTGCCGCCGCTCTCAAAAGCAGGCGCGTGGGGCTTGCGACGGACGTTCCCGGCGTCCTCGCGAACGGCGCGGTCGTCCCGCGGATCGACCGGAGCACGGCAGAGTCGCTCGATGTCGGCGGGTCGGGAAACACCGACGTGACCGGGGGGATGCGAGGCAAACTTGCGGAACTCCTGGCGCTGGCCGATGCCGGCATCGATTCACACATCTTCCATGTCTCGAAGATCGGCCGGTTCCTGGACGGCACCGGGCATGGCGGAACAACGATAACCGCAAAGGAGTAAACCATGACAAAAGAGACCGCCACGTCTTCAAGAAAACGGGATCACCTGCAGATCTGCTGCGAGCAGCCCGTCGAGGCCGGCGACGCCGGATTCGGGGACGTGCGCCTGGTGCATAACGCCCTTCCCGAGTGCGATATGGACGCGATCGAGACGAAGACGCGATTCCTTGATCGAGCGCTCGGCTCCCCCCTCTTCATTGCAGCGATGACCGGAGGACATCCGGACACCCTCGAGGTGAACCGGCGGCTCGCACGGGCCGCCGAACGCTACAACCTCGGCATGGGTGTCGGTTCTCAGCGAGCGGCATTGGAGAAGCCCGAACTGGAGGGGAGTTTCACCGTCGTGCGGGAGGAAGCGCCACACGCGTTCCTCTGCGCGAACCTGGGAATCATCCAGCTCCGCGACCACGGCATCGAGTGGGTGGAACGGGCTGTCGAGATGATCGATGCACAGGCGATCGCCATCCACATCAATTCACTCCAGGAAGCGATTCAGCCGGAGGGCGATCACAACGCAGAGGGGTGCATCGAAGCGCTGCGCAACCTCTGCAACGAGTTCTCCTACCCCGTCATCGTGAAGGAGACGGGTTCCGGCATATCGGCCGGAACCGCAAGAATTATCCGGGGTGCCGGAGCAAGCGCCATCGATATCGGCGGCTACGGGGGCACGTCGTGGGCGAAGATTGAACGCCTGCGGGCGAGCGGCCCCGAACTCGCCGATCTCGGGGAGGCATTCCTCTCGTGGGGCATACCGACGGTGGTGAGCCTCTGTGAGGTGCGGACGGCCGGAGGCCCGATCATCGCGACGGGCGGACTCCGAACGGGCATCGATATCGCGAAGGCCGTTGCTCTCGGGGCGGACCTCGGGGGCATGGCGCTTCCCCTCTTGAAACCGGCCATGGAGAGCGACGATGCGCTCTTTGCAGCCGTCGAGGCGATGCACCGCGAACTCCGCGTGGCGATGTTCCTGACGGGATCCCGGTCTGTAGCGGATCTCCGGCACACCAGGACGTATATAACCGGCCTGACCCGGCAAATGATTGAAAACAGCGACTAACAACGGAAAAACTCTACAAGGAGGCTACATGGATATTGAAATCATAGCAGTGGGCGGATATAACGAAGTCGGTAGAAATATGACTGCCGTCCGCTGCGGAAAAGAGATTGTCATCTTTGATATGGGCCTGCGGCTCGACCAGGTGATGATCCACGAGGATGCTGATATCGAGAATATGCATTCCCTGGACCTGATCGAGATGAAGGCCATTCCTGATGACACCATCATGAATGCTATCGAGGGGAGCGTCAAGGCTATCGTCTGTTCGCACGGACACCTTGACCATATCGGTGCGATCCCGAAACTGGCGCACCGCTACAACGCCCCGATCATCAGCACGCCCTACACTTCGGAACTGATCCGGCAGCAGATTGCAGGCGAACAGAAGTTCGGGGTGAACAACAAACTCTTCGCCCTGAAAGCCGGGCAGCGCTACACCATCTCCCCGCACCTGACGCTCGAGTTCGTGCGTGCCCAGCACTCGATCATCGACACCGTCTTCCCGGTCCTGCACACCCCGCGGGGCGCGGTCGTCTACGCAAACGACTTCAAACTCGACCGGACGCCGGTGCTCGGGGAGCCCCCGGACTTTGCCCGGCTGCGCCAGATCGGGAAGGAGGGCGTCATCGCTCTCATCACGGAGAGCGTCAACATCGCCGACAAGGGCCGCTGCCCGAGCGAGCGGGTCGCGCGGGACCTGGTGCGGGACACTATCACGAGTTACGAGGACGACAAGAGCGCCATATTCGTCTCGACGTTCTCGTCGCACATCTCCCGCGTGAAGACGATCGCCGAATGTGCTCACGAGATCGGCAGAAAACCGGTCCTGCTCGGGCGCTCGATGGAGCGCTACAGCTCGGCGGCCGAACAACTCAAACTGGTCGGGTTCCCCGAGACCCTCTCGATGTTCGGCAACCGGCGGACGGTTGACCGGACGCTGCGGCGGATCATGAAGACCGGGAAGGACAAGTTCCTCCCGATCGTCACCGGCCACCAGGGAGAATCGGGCGCCATCCTCACAAGGATCGTGATGGGGGATACCCCCTACAAGCTGGAGAAGGGCGACAAGATCCTCTTCTCGGCGAAGGTGATCCCGAACCCGATGAACCACGGGCAGCGCTACCTGGTCGAGGCCCGTGCGAAGATGGCGGGCGTGCGGATCTTCGACGACCTGCACGTCTCGGGCCACGCGTACAAAGAGGATCACTACGAGTTCCTCCACCTCTTGAACCCGCAGCACGTCATCCCGTCCCACGGCGACATCGGGATGACCGGCGAGTACGCGAAGTTCGCGGAGGAGATCGGGTATACCCTCGACAACGACCTTCACGTCATGAGG
>JAQVVW010000124.1 GCA_028698765.1 Methanoculleus sp.
ACCGAGATGATCAACATCCTCGCCGACAGGCCCGGTGAGATCAAGGCGATGTACATCATGGGCGAGAACCCGATGCTCTCCGACCCGGACCTCAGCCACGTCGAGGAGGGACTCCGAAACCTCGAGTTCCTGGTCGTCCAGGACATCTTCATGACCGAGACCGCCGAACTCGCCGACGTCGTTCTGCCTGCGGCATGCTACGCGGAGAAAGACGGTACCCAGACGAACACCGAGCGGCGTGTCCAGCGCTGGAGGAAGGCACAGCAGGCACCCGGCGAAGCGAAGGAAGACTGGCAGATCCTCTGCGACCTCGCGGCAAAGATGGGCTATCCGGAGCAGTTTGCGTTCGAGAACCCTGAGGCGATCTTTGACGAGATCGCCACCGTCACGCCCTCCTACCACGGGATGTCCTACGCCCGCCTCGACCCGGACGGCCTGCACTGGCCCTGTCCGACCGCGGAGCACCCGGGAACGGCGATCCTTCATAGGGAGACGTTCGCCATGCCCGACGGGCTCGGGGTCTTCTCGCCCATCGAGTGGAAACCGCCCGCCGAGGTCCCGGATGCCGAATACCCGTTCGTCCTCACGACCGGCCGTACGATCTGGCAGTGGCACACCGGCACCATGACTCGCCGGTCGCGGAGCCTGGAGAAGGAGGCGCCGATCGGCTGGATCGAGATCAACCCCGAGGACGCGGATGGCCTCGGGATCAAGGACGACGAGGTCGTCCGGGCGAGCACCCGCCGGGGGTCGGTCGAGATCCCCGCGAGGGTGACCCCTGATATCGTAAAGGGTGTAATGTTCATCCCATTCCATTACAAAGAGCATCCGGCGAACAGGCTGACGAACAACGCTCTCGACCCGATCGCGAAGATCCCGGAGTTCAAGGCCTGTGCCGTGAAAGTCGAGAAGATCGCGGAGGTGTGAAGAATGGCAACTAAAGGCGATCTGCTCTATGCATGGACGACGGATGAAAGCCTCCGCGAGAAGGCGGAGACCGGCGGGGCGGTGACCGCGCTGCTGCGCCACGCTCTTGAGAGCGGCATGGTCGACGGGGTCTTTGCGGTCAGGAAGGGCGCGGATGTCTACGACGCGATGCCGGCGCTGATCACCGACCCCACTGAGATCGGGGGGATCGCGGGATCGCTCCACTGCGGCACCCTGCTCCTCCCCAAACAGATGCGGCGGTGCCTCCTCGCGACCGACCCGAACATGCGGATCGCAACCGTCCTCAAGGGCTGCGACGTCAAGGCAATCTACGAGATGGCCAAACGCGGGCAGGTCAACCTGGACAACATCATCGTGATCGGCCTCAACTGCGGCGGCACCATCCGGCCGGAGGTAGCGCGGACGGTCGTCCGGGAGAAACTCGGTCTGGACCCCGACGACGTCGTCAAGGAGGAGATCGACAAGGGGAAGTTCATCGTCGTCACGAAGGACGGCGAACATGCCTCGGTCTCGATCGACGAACTTGAAGAGGGGGCGGAAGACCTCCTCGGAAAAGAAGGCCTCGGCCGCCGGTCGAACTGCCGCCGCTGCAAGATAAAGATCCCGCGCCAGGCAGACCTCGCCTGCGGCAACTGGGGCGTTATTGGGGAGAAATCCGGGAACGCCACGTTCGTCGAGGTCTGCTCCGAGAAGGGGGCAAACCTTCTCGATGCAGCCGTTAAGGCAGGAGAACTCAAGACCGAGGCTGCGAACCCGAAAGGTATCGAGATCCGCGGCAAGGTCGAGAACGCGATGCTGAAACTCGGCGACAGGTGGAGGGAACGCTACTTCGGGGCGCTCGGCGAGGGAACGGAGCGCCTGAACAAGATCCGGGAGCAGACGAGCCGGTGCATCAAGTGCTACTCCTGCATCGAGAACTGCCCGATCTGCTACTGCATCGAGTGCAGCGCGAAGAAAGACTACCTGGTCGAACCCGGTGTGATCCCGCCGCCGTTCATGTTCCACCTGATCCGGTTCGCGCACATCTCCGACTCCTGCGTCAACTGCGGCCAGTGCGAGGAACTCTGCCCGGTGGAGATCTCGAACTCGGTCTTCTTACACGCCATCCAGACCGATCTCGAGAGGCTCTTTGGGTTCCATCCCGGTGAGGACATGACCCCGCCGGTGCTGGCTCTGGTCGAAGAGACTGCTGAGAGAAGACGTCTTGAGGCGACGGGAAGCGACCAGATCTTCGACATCTTCAGATGACCCGAGCTGAAATCTCAACTATCCGCCCATTTTTCCCCGCCGGGCTTCTTTCCTGCTGCCGTATCCGATTCGATCAGGGTAACGGAACCGGTACGGTGATGCCTTCCTGCCGACCGTGATGCCTTCTGGGTATAGGCCTTCATAATATCTGTCCGGGAAACAAACCCGGAGAGCGTTCTCGGATCGTCTGCCGGAACGACGGGCAGGTGATGAATGTCGTGTTCGGTCATCAGATCCAGAGCCTCGCGGAGCGTACAGGCGTGATGCACGGTGAACACACGTGAACTCATGACATCCTCCACCAACTCGTCATGCTCGCTGTTTATCCGGTTATCTCTGACATCATCGAGAGCGATCATCCCGACGAGTTTCCCTTCCGTATCAAGCACCGGAAAACCGGTATGCAGCGTCTCGTCAATCAGGTGGAGCACCCCTCCGGCGGTATCTTTGGGCGACACGACCACAATCCGGTCACGGGGCACCATAACATCGCCCACGTGAATATCCTGGAGGATCTCGATCATATACTCGTCGCGGTGGGCGGGCGACTGTGACCGGTTCAGCACCTGCTCATGGAAGATGGTGGACTGGCCGATGAGGAGAACCGCCACCGAGACGGCGCCCATCGCCGGCACGAGCAGGGAGAAGTCGCCGGTCATCTCCACGACCATAATCATGACCGCGATCGGCGCGTGGGAGATCGCGCCGAAGAGCGCGATCATCCCGACGACGACGAAGACCGGCACCGATTCGAGGGGCACGATCCCGGGGAGGGCGAGGTGCAGCAGCGACCCAAAGGCGCCGCCTGTCGCCCCGCCGATCACCAGCCCCGGCGCGAAGACACCGCCGCTCCCCCCGGAACCGATGGTGAGCGACGTCGTCAGGATCTTTGCAAACGGGAGAAACAGCAGCACCCCGACAGGGAGCATGTTATAGAGCGAGAGCTGTGTAAAGCCGTATCCGGTTCCGAGGCTGGCAAGCCCGACGATTGCCGCTTCGGGAGAGAGAGCCGCAAGAGCAAGAACGAACGTGCCGGTGAGAAATGCCCCGGCGAGGGGTTTGACATGATTCGGGAGTTTCAGGCGGCTGAAGACCTTTTTAAAGACCCGGTTTGTCCCGTAGAACGTGGTTATGTAAAGCAGACCAACCGCGGTCGAGACCACGCCGAGGAGGAGGAAGAGAGGGATCTGGGAAACGTTCCAGGAAGTCACCCCGGGGCCGAAGACCGGTTCAAAGCCTTCAACCAGACCGAAGATGGCGTACCCGATGACAGAGGCTAGAAACGCAGGAACTATCGCTTCGGTCTCGAAATCCTGCTTGTAGAGGATCTCCGCAGCGAGGATCGCCCCTCCGAGAGGCGCCATAAAGATCGTGCCGATTCCGGCGCCGACACCGGTGGCGATAGCAAGCCTCCGCTCACGTGCGGAGAGTCCCAGAAGATCGGCGGCGATCGAGCCGAAGCCGGCCGACATCTGTGCGGTCGGCCCTTCACGCCCCGCGCTTCCTCCCGTCGAGATGGTCAGGACGGCGGTGACTGCTTTGACGAGGGGAACTCGCCAGCGCACTTTTTTTCCTCCGTGAAACGCCTTTATCGCCGCATCCGTCCCGTGGCCCTCTGCCTCCGGGGCAAAGGTATAGACCAGGAGACCGGAGAGAAGCCCTCCGAAACAGATGACGGGGAGGATCATCCAGAGGTGATCAGGAGGGGCCCATTGAGCAATATCCTGGAGATTTTGCCCTTCTTTCGGGAGTTGGAACCCGACGATCCCTTCCATGAAGAATGCAGTTCCCAGTTTCAGCCCTTCAAAAAAGAACAGAGCGCCGAGGCCGGCAATGAGCCCGACGATGACGGCGATAAGTATAACCCTCCTGTAGGGAGTGACGGTTTCCTCGACCTGCATGGAATACAGGGAATATGTTAGCCCAATATTTATGTGATTTGATTGACTTCGTGTGATAGCATATGGGAAATAGTTATATGCGTCCGCCGGATTTCCCGGTGCGCCTTCTTCATCGGCATCGCTCCCGGACACCCTGATGGCCTCCCGCGAGAGTGTCCGGGTACCGGTTGCCGCCAGAAGCCCGACAGTGACCCTATAGGATGCGATCTCCAGGAAGAAGGGGGGACACACTCACAATCGGCGAAGGCCCGGCATATCTGTATCACCGGGAGGAGCGTGACACCGGATGGGTAATCGGAGGCACCCATCTCCGGGAGAGACAGATGATCGCCCCGTTCTTGAGGGGCTGTCAGTGCAAGATCCCGCGCCCGTTGTCCTCGGTGGCGGCTATCGGGACAGACCCCGGAGAGACGGAGCGCATACACGGGTGGGGTGGGTGCCACGGCATCTTAGGGCTGTTCAAAGGGAGGCGCGATCCGGAGGGGGGTGGCCCATTAAACCGGAAAAAAAACTATCTTCTCAAAAAAACGCTTTAAACTCCCTTCCCGCATCCATTCTTGAAGCATATCCCGACGCGCATACACCTACGGCAATTTTACCCGACGCCCGGCACCCCGGCAGAAATACAGGAAGAAAAACGCGGGATCTGCGCGCCCGTCTCCGCACACCAGTCCAAAAACTCGCTTCTAACCCCATATATTCTGCGTGGGCGCGCAAGTAGTAGCAAAAGCATCGTTTATCGATATGTGGTGTTTAACGACAGGAATTAACTTAAAGCAGGGATAAACGCCTGAATTTTGGTTATCTTTGGCGCGCACAGCGATCATTTCGAAACCTATTAATAGCACTCTTAAATTACTGATTAACTAGACCTATCCATTCGAATTACTTGATGGTATAGGTAGGACGTTTAGAGAGGTGTATGAAAAATGGTATTCCATCCTCCAGTTGCTATCGTAGCAAAAGCGGGTGACTCCGGGAAGTACAAGGTCGGACTCCCCGCCTGGAACATGGTCCTGCGTGGATTCCTATCCGGAGCGTTCATCGCGATGGGTGCTGCCCTGGCGACGGTCTGTTCGACCGGCATCCAGGCAACCGACGTCGCGATGCGATTCGGTGCCGCGAGTCCCGGTATCTCCCAGCTCATTCTGGGTGCCGTCTTCCCTGTGGGGCTTATCATCACAATCATGACCGGTGCCGAACTCTTCACCGGCGACGCGATGCTCGCCCCCATGGCGGCGTTCATCCACAAGGTCAGCTGGGCAAGCGTGCTCAACCTCTGGCTCTGGGTGTACATCGGTAACCTCATCGGGTCGGTGGTCTTCGCGTATATCATGGCATACGGCCCGTTTG
>JAQVVW010000125.1 GCA_028698765.1 Methanoculleus sp.
CATCTCGCCGTCTGGCCGGCGCTCGACCGCACCCTCGGGAGCCTCGCGGCGGCGGCCGCCTACCCGGCATCGGTCCTCCTCTTCACGCTCGGCACGTGGTACCTGGGCCTCTCGGGCCTTCCGATCGTCCTCGCCCTTCTGCCATTCGCAGCCGCGATCGCGTACGCAGGGGCACGGGGGTTCTTCACGAGGGAGCGGCTGCGGTCGGCGCTCACCTGGGACCTCGCCTTCCTGCTCCCCTTCCTCTTCATGCTCGAGGTGCGCTGGATCAACCCGACCATCTCCTACGCCGAGAAGTTCATGGACCACGCGATCCTCGCCTCGATCATGCGGGTGCCCGCCGTCCCGCCGCTCGACCCCTGGTACGCGGGGGGGACGCTGGACGTCTATTACTACCTCGGCTACTGGACGGGCGGGGCGCTCGGGCTTGTATCCGGCGTGCCTTCGACGGTCACGTTCAACCTCATCCTCCCGACGGTGCTCGGCCTCTCCGTCGTCTCGCTCTACGCCCTCGGACACCTCCTCCTCGACCGCCACCGGTGGCTCCCGGTGGTTGCGCTCTTCCTCCCGAACCCCTCAGCCTTCTATCACATCCTCATCGGGGACGCCTGGTTCGATGTCCTCTGGGGGAGTACCCGGACGATCGAGAACACCATCAACGAGTATCCCATCTTCTCGATGCTCTGGGGCGACGTGCACCCGCACGTCATGAGTTTCTTCAACCAGGGATTCCTGCTCTTTCTCCTGGTCTTCGCCTACCTGCGGTGGGGAACGCTCTCCATGCGGGGGAGGGCAATCCTCTGCGGGCTCGCCGCCCTCTCACTCGGGTCGATGCCCGGGTTCAACTCCTGGGACGTGCTGGTCTATGCCCCGGTCACGCTGGTCTTCGGCCTCCTGATATGGTGGCGCTACGGGAACCTCCGGCCGGACAGCCGGAACTCCTGGATGGTGCTTGCAACAGTGCCGCCGCTCGCGATCCTGACCTACCTCCCGTTCTACCTGCAGCTCAACAGCCCCGGCGTCGCGGGAGTCGGAACCGTCCCCGTGCCCTCCGCACCGGTGGAGTTTCTGCTGGTTCACGGGTTCTTCCTCGCGGTGCTGGTCGCCTACTGCGCCCCGGATATCCGGAGGCGCCCCTACCTCCTCCTCGCCGCGGTGCCGTTCGTGCTCGCCGGCTACCCGGCGGCGGCCATCGCCGCCGTCCCGCTGGTCTACCTCCTCGCCCGCCGCCGGTTCTCGGCCACAGACACGCTTGCCATCCTCGGGCTCACGATCGTCCTCGTCACCGAACTCATCTATCTCGTGGACAACATGGGGGAGACCTACTTCCGGATGAACACGGTCTTCAAGTTCTATCTTCCCGCGTGGTTCCTGATGGGGACGGCGAGCCTCGTGGTCCTCGGGGAGTGGCTCCGGGGCACCGGGATCGACCGGCGGATCCCGGAGAGGATGGAGAAGGCGCTCCCGGCACTGGCCGCCGTTCTGCTTCTCGTCGCGCCCTTCGCGATCAACGTCGATTTCGGCTACGGGAGCCGCACCCTCGACGGCGCGGCATACCTCTATGGCTCGCACCCGGGCGACGCAGCGGCGATCGCGTTCCTCCGGGATCTTCCCGGCGACCACGTCATCGTCGAGGCGGAGGGCGGCGACTACACCTACTACTCAAGGGTCTCTTCATTCACCGGTATCCCGGCCGTCGTCGGGATGCCCTTCCACGAGTACATGTGGCGGGGCGAAGAGGGGCGTATCGGCGAGCGGAGCGCCGATGTGCGGGCGATATACGAGCAGCCCACCCGGACCGTCGACCTTGCGCGGGCATACAACGCCACCCTGCTCTACGTAGGTGCGGCAGAGCGCGAGCGCTACACCGTCTCGATCCCCACAGATGCGCTCGAACTCATTTACGACAGAGAAGGAGTCCAGATCTACCGGATCCCCGCATGATCCGCTTGCGGCCACGTCCATGCGGGCCGGCGCGAAAACTGCGGAACTCCACCCCCTCTCCGGAGGGGGAATGACAAACATTTATCCCTCCTCTTATTGACATAATACAGCGCATTCGATCAGCTACGCTACTGATGAATGATGACGGAGCAGCAGAGAGCTGCACCCGAAAGAGGTGAGTTATGGCAAAGGCATACGTAAAATTCGAGATTCCGGAAGAGATCCAGAATAAGGCCCTTGAAGCCCTTGAGATCGCAAGAGATACCGGCAAGGTGAAGAAGGGGTCGAACGAGGCAACGAAAGCAGTTGAGCGCAACATTGCCCAGCTGGTTCTCATCGGATCAGACGTTGAGCCAGAAGAAATTGTGATGCATCTGCCGCTGCTCTGCGAGGAGAAGCAGATCCCGTTCGTCTATATCAGCAAGCAGAACGATATCGGCTCTGCGAGCGGCCTCGAGGTCGGCTCGGCAGCCGCCGCGATCGTCAAGTCCGGCAAGGCGAAGGACCTCGTCGATGAGATCGCGAAGCAGATTGCTGCACTGAGAGCGTGAGGGGTAAATTATGGCAAACGACGGAACGCCCGCAGAAGTTATCGAGATCATCGGCATGACCGGGATGCATGGCGAAGCCCAGCAGGTGAAGTGCCGGGTTCTCGATGGCCCGAACAAGGGGCGGATCATCACCCGCAACACGGTGGGCCCGATCAGGGAGGGAGACATCCTTTCGCTGCTCGAGACCGAGCGTGAGGCGAAGAAACTCTCGAGGCGGTAACCATGGTCGACAGATACATCTGCACTTTCTGTGGAGAGGCTCTGGAACCCGGAACCGGCAAGATGTTCGTCAAGAAAGACGGAACCATCTACTACTTCTGCAGCGCCAAGTGTCAGAACAACTACAGGCTCGGCCGGGTGCCGCGCCGCGTCGAGTGGACCGCGGCCGGACGGAAAGCCCGCGGTAAAGAGTGATCCCGATGGACCGCACCTTCGTGATGGTCAAGCCCGACGGCGTCCAGCGCGGACTCGTCGGGGAGATCGTCTCCCGGTTCGAGGCGAAGGGCCTCAAACTCGTCGGGGCGAAACTCGAACGCCTCCCCGAGGAGCGGGTCGTCGAGCAGTACCGTGAACACAAGGAGAAGCCCTTCTTCCCCGGCCTTAAGGCCTACATCATGAGCGGACCCTGCTTCCTGATGGCCTGGGAGGGGAAGGGTGCCGCCGCGGTCGTCCGCATGATGGTCGGCGCCACCAACCCCGCAGAGGCTGCACCGGGCTCTATCCGCGGCGATTTCGCGCTCGATATCGGGCGGAACGTGATCCACGCATCCGACTCCCCCGAGAGCGCCGCCCGCGAACTCGGCATCCACTTCGCACCGGGCGAACTGATCTGCTACTCCCGGATCGACGAACCCGTCCTCTACGAGTGAAGGGCAAAACCGCCGGATTCCGGCGGGATACCGTTCCTTTTTCGTGAACCTGAACTGCGTAGCGGTGCGCGGGGGTTTCTCTTTCTGGAAGTATGAATACAGCCCAGACTTTGCCCGGCAGAGCGTGGATTATTGGACTTTGAGGGGCGGTGTTCCTCGGGTGAGCGAATGCCCAACCGTTCGCGTTTGACAATTCCCTTCGAGACATCACAGGTGTGCACGGCTTTCGGGTGGATATCGCCATTGAGGGAGGGGCCGACGGGGAGGGGGCGCGCCCCCTCCCCTGTCTCTACCATGTAAGCCTCTGACTGTAGGCCCCCACCCCGCCCGCGCTTCGCGCTCCTCCCCCGCCCACGAAGGGCGGGGGCAGTCATGGCGATACCCCATGGGAAGCCGTGTCCGGTTCTTCCTCAGCATCTCCCCGGACAGTGGACCGTGGGAGCATCGCCATTGGGGGAGGGGGCATGCCCCCTCCCCTGCCTCTATCATGTAAGCCTCCAACTAGCCCCACGCACCCTCGGGAGCGGGGCAGTCATGACAATACCCGATGGAAATACGTGTCCCGGGCTAACATGCGAACAGGAATGCTCTAGATGTCGACAGGAACCTCAACCATCCCCCACCCCATCATAACCCTCCCAGACCGCCGAGAGAACCCCGCAGAGAAAAAACCCCGCACCCCTGTAACCCATCGTCGGAAAAAATTTTCACCGAGGACGATTTCCTGCGCAACGAATCGTCCTCCCTCCCCCCAAACCACAAGTGCTAATATCGAACCTCCCGAATATCAGACTATAAATGGTGGATCTCCTGAGTTTTGCGTTGCTGAGTTTCTCTTCGATCCTCATCGTAGTGAACCCTCTCGCAGCCACCCTGATCTTCGTCTCCCTCACCGGCACGATGGACCAGGCGGCCAAACTCAAGGTCGCCCGCGACGCAACCTGGTTCGCCCTGGTCACCCTGCTGCTCTTCACCTTTGCAGGCGGTTGGATCCTGCAACTCTTCGGTATCTCCATCGAGGCGTTCCGCATCGCAGGCGGCGTCCTCCTCTTCGGCATAGGTATGGACATGATCTACGCCAAGACTTCCCGGACGAAGATGACGGCTACCGAGAAGTACGAAGGACAGGACGCGGACGATATCGCCGTCATGCCGCTCGCGATCCCGATGATAGCGGGGCCCGGCGCCATCACCTCTGTGATCGTGCTGATGAACGAGGCGATGGACACAAACGGTGCGATGAACATGAACATCGCCGCACTCGCCATCGTGCCGCTCGCGGCCGTTACGGCCATCGGGCTCACCTATTACATGATGCGGAACGCCGACGTCATCGTCCGGCGCATCGGCCAGCGGGAGTACCGCGCCGCCAACCGACTGATGGGGATGCTCCTCGTCGCAATCGCAGTCCAGTTTATCCTCATCGGCATCAAAACCGCCTTCCCCATACTCACCGGAGGTACTGCATGACCCACAACCTTACGCTTCCCGGAGCCGCCCTGATCAGCACCTGCATCATTGCAGGCGGGATCCTGATCGCGGCGCAGATGTTCGCTGTCGTTATCCCGTTCGCCCCGTACGTCATGGTGGCGCTCGCCGTTCTCATCGTCATCGGCGCCGCCATGCTCATCTTCTCCGACAAGGGCCGGGAGATTAACCCGTCTCAAGAATGACGAAGATAACACTTGCGCAGGTTGGAGGCGGCCGTGGCAGCACTCTTGAGAGGCTTGAGGCGGCCGACCGGATGGCCGCCGATGCCGCGGCGGCGGGAGCATCGCTCATCTGTTTTCCCGAACAGTTCGTGACCGGATGGATCCCAGAAGTCCCCTCAGGCTCCGGCGAGCCCCTGGACGGCCCGCTCACGGCTGCATTTTCGCGTATAGCAGAGGAGAACGGCATCGCGGTCGCAGGATCGATCGTCGAAGCGGGGCGAGAGGGACGTCCGAAAAACACCGTCGTGGTGCTCGGTGAAGACGGGGAGTTCCTCGCCGCCTACGCGAAGATCCACCTTTTCTCCCCCGAGGGGGAGGACCGGCACTACACCGCAGGCGATCGCATCGCCACGTTCAGCG
>JAQVVW010000126.1 GCA_028698765.1 Methanoculleus sp.
GATGCGACCTCGCTCAAGGAGAGGATCGGCGAAGGGTTCAACATCGGCGGCAATCTCCTCCTCTACATCGGCATTGGGGTCGTCATCGTCCTTATCGTCGCAGGCGTCGTGATATACCGGAAGAAGACCGGCTGGGACGAACTCGGATAACCCTGACACCCACCCTCTTTTCGCACCCTCATCTTTTGTACCTGTTCTCCGGCATGAGTAGCGTCCAACACTCCTGGCAAGTCTATTGACCCTACTGCTTGTTGTCATCTAAAACCCAAAAATCCGACATCATCTTCGCGTTCTTCGCACTTCGCACCTAACGGTGCTCACGCTCACTACGTTCGCACCTCCCACCTTCGGTGCTCGAACTCCGTTCCCGCACCTGACGGTGCTTACGTTCGCTATCGCTCACGCCTCGAAGACCTCCGGTCTTCTCAAACTCCTGTCCTACGGACAGTCGTTCTCCGGAACGTCGCACCCTTCCGGAAAGTCGTCCTTCGCGGCTCGCACTCGGGGCGGCTCAAGCTCGCTCTCGCTCGCACTTCGTGTGAGTTAACAGTCTATAAGCGATGATGCAGTCTCGCGCGAAGAACGCGAAGCCGCGAAGGGGAGTTGCAGGTGATTATACCGAACTTCGCGCTCTTCGCGGCTTCGCGTGAGTATTCAGCACAAGGGAGTGATAGAGCCTCGCGCGAAGCCGCGAAGAGCGAGAATCCGAGCCTTGAGAACTCCGGGAGATTTTGGGGGAGAAGAAAGAGGTGTGGGGAACCTGGATCTTCTGCCGCTGAACCGGGAAAAAGGGGTTGTCAGGCAATCGTCCCTGCGGGAACCTTCGAGAAGACCTCGAGGTTTCTGCTCCCCACTTTTCCGTCCCGCAGGAAGTAATACTCGAGCAGCCTGTCCTTGTTCTCCTCGTAGGAGAACCAGTAGTTCAGCCGGTAGGTCTCCTTCACGTAGCCGTCGAGGGTCGGATAGGTGTTGGCATCGTGGGTGATCACGAGATCGAAGTTCCCTCCGTATATCGTGGGTTCGCTCACCTTCTGGCTGTAATACGCGAGTTTAGAGGCGCGATCGCCCCGGTAATACCAGGGTAGTGGCCAGTAGTTGTCGGTCGCGACCGCCACCTTATCCGCGGCATCGATCTTTGCGAAGACCTCCCGCAAGTCTTCGGAGTTCTGCACCTGCACGATGGGTTCGTTGATGTCTGCCGGGGTGAACGCCACATGGAACGTCATGGCAACCAGGAAGATGCTTGCCGCGACGGCGATGACCGCCTTCTTTGTCGTCATCATATAGACCGCGACGAAGATCATCGGCAGGAGCTGGTGGAGGATCAGCCAGGGCACCTTCTCGCCGATGTAAGCGTAGACCGCCATCGAGAGGAGCATCCAGAAGATGGCGAATCGCATGAACTCCTTCTGTCGGTCGATCGGCCGGATCTCTCCCTCACCCGAGAGGATCTCACGGAGCCGGTCCTTCCATCCCGGGGTCTGCCGGGCAGGGGGGGCTGTAACCGCTGGAGTCTCCTCGTCTACACTTTCAGTCCCTTCTGTCGCCTCAGGGCTCTCCCCGTGCCCTCCCCACTTCTCTCTCCAGCGGGAGACGGCGCCGGGGATGTCGATGAACTGCAGGAACCCGACGACGGCGAGGATCAGGATCGGCACCTCGTAGAGGATGAAGAGCAGGATGTAGAAGTAGGGCGGCCCTCCGAGGCGCTGCATCTGGTGCATGGCGGTCCAGTGTTCGATGGCCCGGAGCCACCAGGTCAGGATCATCTCCGGGTGGGCGCCGAACGACGAGTAGAAGGCCGCCATGATCCCGAAGGCAACGAGAGCGACGAGCGCGAGGTCCCGGACCCAGCGGGCCGGGAGCCGGACTTTCCTCGTCCAGACCAGGTAGAGGAGGTACGCCCCGAAGATCAGGATGACGATCGGCATGTTCTCCATCGTGGATATCCCGAGGCCGATCACTGTCCCGGCGAGGAGTGCATACCGCATCTGCCTTCGCTCGAAGTAATACAGGAGAGCGACGAGGAGCACCATCGTGAAGAAGATGATGAAGGGATCGTCCCGGAGGAACCGCGAGAAGTAGACCATGTTCGGCGATACGGCAAGGAAAAGCGCCGCTACCAGGGTCTGCTTCTTGTCGAGATATCCGAGTTTGTAGATCGGATAGACCAGCAGGACGAGCAGGGTGCCGAGCAACGCCGGGACGAGCCTTCCTACGAGATCCGAGTCGCCGAGGAGCGCAAACATCCCGGCCGTGACGTAATACCGTAGCGGCCCGTGGTACATGGGGTCATAGATGTAGGCTCCCTCGGTCAGGATTCGATAGGAGAACCACGCGTGGATAGCCTCGTCGTGGTGAAAGAGTTTCAGGTCGAGAGTGTAAAAACGAAGAATAATTGTGGCCAGAAGTATGAGGAGAAAAAGCCCCTCGAGTGAGAGTAGTCGTTCACGGACTCCTGCCGCGAACACGGCGGCCTTCACGCCGCACCCACCTCAGCTCTCCAGCACAATCTCAATGCCGATGTCTTTTGGAACCTGAATGCGCATCAACTGGCGCAGCGCACGCTCGTCGGCATCGATGTCGATGAGCCTCTTGTGCACCCGCATCTGCCAGCGGTCCCAGGTTGCGGTACCTTCGCCGTCAGGGCTCTTCCTGGTGGGGACCACGAGTTTCTTCGTGGGCAGCGGGATAGGACCTGCCAGATTGACGCCGGTACGCTCTGCTATCTCTTTGATCCTGTCACAGACCATCTCGATTTTCTCGAAATCGGTTCCGGAAAGACGTATTCTGGCCTTCTGCATGTTAACCACCAAAAAATTATAGGTATCGTCTTATCTCATCTGCTTGGGTGTGATGTCCATGCACACGCCTGCCGCAATGGTGGATCCCATATCACGGACAGCGAACCGGCCGAGCTGCGGGATCTCCTTGACCTTCTCGATGACCATGGCCTGGGTCGGCTTGATCTTGACGATCGCGGCATCGCCGGTCTTGAGGAATGTGGGGTTCTCTTCCTTGACCTGGCCGGTGCGGGGGTCGAGTTTCTTCATGAGTTCGATGAAGGTGCACGCGATCTGGGCAGTGTGGCAGTGGAAGACCGGGGTGTAGCCGACGGTCAGGGCGCTGGGGTGGTGGAGCACGACGACCTGTGCGATGAACTCGTCAGCGACGGTCGGCGGCACATCGGCGGGACCGCAGACGTCACCGCGGCGGATGTCACCCTTGCCGATACCGCGGACGTTGAACCCGACGTTGTCGCCGGGGAGTGCCTGCGGGATCTCTTCGTGGTGCATCTCGATGGACTTGATCTCACCCTCTTTGTTCGCGGGCATGAAGCTGACCTTCATTCCCTTCTTCATGATACCGGTCTCGACACGCCCGACGGGGACGGTTCCGATACCGGAGATGGAGTAGACGTCCTGGATGGGGAGACGCATGGGGAGGGTCGTGGGCTTCTCGGGTTCAGTGAGCGCGTTGAGTGCGTCGAGCACTGCGGGTCCCTTGTACCAGGGGGTGTTCGCGCTGGGCTTCGCGATGTTGTCGCCGACGAACGAGCTCATCGGGATGAAGCTGATGGAATCAGGCTTGTAGCCGACCATCTTGAGCAGCTGGGAGAGCTGTTCCTTGACCTCGTTGAAGCGCTTCTCGTCGTACTTGACGACGTCCATCTTGTTGACGCCGATGATCAGCTGGTTGATGCCGAGCGTACGGGAGAGGAAGACGTGCTCCTTGGTCTGCTCCATCACGCCGTCGGGTGCGGCGACGACCAGCAGCGCGGCGTCTGCCTGGGACGCGCCCGTGATCATGTTCTTGACGAAGTCACGGTGACCGGGGCAGTCCACGACGGTGAAGTAGTACTTATCGGTGTCGAACCGCTTGTGGGCGATATCGATGGTGATACCACGCTCACGCTCTTCCTTGAGGCTGTCCATCACCCAGGCGAACTCGAACGAGCCCTTACCCTTGGTCTCTGCCTCTTTCCTGAACGACTCAATGATGTGGGGGGCCACAGCTCCCGTCTCAAAGAGCAACCGACCGACGGTCGTAGACTTCCCGTGGTCGATGTGTCCGATAACTGCTAAATTCATGTGGGGCTTTTCAACTGCCATAGATTGTATCCTCCACTCAAATAGGTCTGTCAGCTCGAACAGCCTGCTTATGCGAGTAACTTATACGTATGACGTTCTCCATATAAAGTATTTCTATGCGCGTCAGTAGCGCGCACGCTTCAAAAACCCCCGGTAATCGACAGAATCTTATTCTCGGGAAATCTACGTTCCTCGTACCATGAAGATACTTGAGTTTCACCGTGACGATGGAAGTGACCGGGTGAAGGTGGCATGCGCAGATCGCGAGGTCTCGGTCCACTCCCACTGTGGCTACTGCAAACACTGTGCGGGTGTCCGGGTGGGCAAACGGACGATCGCGACGCCACAGCGCCAGGCATTCTCCGGTCTTTCGCAGGGTGGAAATCCGGACGAGAGCCTGCTCAACGCAGCCATGATGTTCAACACCCTTGTCCGGGACGGCACCGCTATCGAGTGCGATGATGACGCGGGCGAAGGGTTCTGTTCGATCTACGGTTACTGATGCCGGCACTTTGCTCCCTTGTCTTTGAGGAGGAGGTGCCATAGCGCAGCCTCTTCCTGTGGCGTGAGGCGGGGGAGCATCTCTGGAGCCCCTCCAGGCACCCGTTCGAGCCTCGTTGAGGTGCCGTCAGGGCTCTTTCTCCGGTTGGCTCCAGCGCGCCGTCAAATCCGGACCGGTATGGAAAAACTATTCTATGGGTATGGCAGGCATCCTGCCGAGACGGGCGGGCAAGCACCGTTTTTTACGTCCTCTATGTGTCGACGGCCCACAGCGCGCTCTGGTGAACCGCTGCTCGGGTTAGGGTATCTCAGATCCCATTGGACCAATAGTCCTACCCGGCTCCCGGTCTCGATGTGACCCGACTCCCCACCGGTTGCCGCCATCCATGCCGGCCCTATAGAGTATCAAAAATTGGGGATTATGTTCAGATCAGGGTAAACGCGCGTCCCGTCACCTCGTACGGCCGGACGGTGACGTCGTCTGCCGTCCGGAACGTGGCGTTTCCGACGACCTTCACCTCATAGGTCCCGATCGGCATATACTGGAAGGTATGGGGGGTCACCTCGCCGGTGTTCTTGTTGTAGAGGAAGATCTGGGCGCCGGCCGGCTCGCTGGTCACGTTCAGGCTGCCGTAGGGGTAGGCCTCGAGGTGGAACGTGAGCCGTTTATCGGTCTCGGTGTTCGGGTCATCGGTGAGCAGGATCTTCTGTTCTGCCGGTAGGTAGCCGGGCCTGGTGATGGAGACGACGTGCGGTCCGTCTGAGATGTTCCTGACGAGGTAGGGGGTGCAGAA
>JAQVVW010000127.1 GCA_028698765.1 Methanoculleus sp.
TCAACTTCGACCAGAGGATCCGGCCGTACCTTCTCGATATCGTTGCGGCGCAACGGCTCTCCCCTGATAACGTGACGGGTGCGATGCAGTCGATCGTCGGTGCGGCCGAGAGTCTCCTCGCCATCCCCGGGAACGTGAACGAGACGCTCAAGACACTCTCGGAGGGCACCATCACGCTCGAACTCGAGGATCACGACCTCGACGAGATCGTCGGCGTCATCGACCGGGCGAGCGACAAGATCATCGTGGGGGTGGTGGTCGCCGCGGTCGTCGTGGGCTCGTCGCTGGTGCTCCGGGTTGCCGATCTCCCCGTACCTGGATACGTCTCAACGCTCGCAACGCTGGGCTACGTCTTTGCGGTGATCGTCGGGTTCTACGCGGTCTACAACGTCCTCAGGTACAGCCGGGGTCTGAGGAGGTAAGCGACGGGGCGCGGGAGCGACGGTTCGTAGAATCGGGGCATGAAAAGAGCAGAGGTCTTCGAACGGACGTCCCTCTCCCGGTAATAGCGTTTTAGTACAACTTCGGGGTCACATGCTTCCTTAAGCGATGGAGACAGGGGAGGGTGGGCGAGCCCCCCCTCCCCGCGAGCCGCCACCCCCGGTTGCGATATCCCCACGGAAGCCGTGCTATGTGTAACTGCAGGGAATCAGTAGATTCAAAGGGCGGGCGAAAAAAGTTATTCGCCCTTCTTGAAGAACAGCCGGCAGTGGCAGGCACCCTGCTCCTCGATCTCTTCCTCGTGGTAGACGCAGGGGCAGACGATGATCCGGTCCTTCTCGGGGTCGCCGCTCCGGAGCCTGCACGGGCAGTATGCCTCCCCGAACCGCTCCTGGTTCCGGGCGAGCCCGCGGAGGACGGCACTGAGTTGCTTCTCGTCGACGTTCAAGACGAACCCTTTCTCCTTCGCGTATACCTTTGCCCTGGTCCGCGTCTCTTCGATCCCTTCTTCACTCATGATCAGAACTCCAATTATACAACTTACCGGCGCCTGTACTCTTCGATATAGGGTATCATCGAATTAAATATTTGATTTCATCATCTGAGCCGGGCATCCCCACTTTTGGTCCAATGGTGACGCCGGCGGTGCAACTCATGCGAGCTCGCCCCAGGGCGGGGAGAGTATCCGTTTCGCGACGCCGGCGTAGGTCTCCATGACGTCCCCCTTGCCGAACCGGTAGACGTCTTTGTCGAGTGATGTCCCGGTCTCCTTGTCCCAGAGGCGCATCGAGTCCATGCTGATCTCGTCGCCGAGGACGATCTCGCCGTTGTACTTGCCGAACTCCATCTTGAAATCGACCAGGGTGATGCCGCGCAGGTCGAGGTACTTGCTGAGCAGCTCGTTTGTCGCGAGCGCGAGAGCCTTGATCTGGTCGAGTTCCTCGGGCGTGGCGAGACCGAGAGCGTAGATCAGGTCGTCGTTCAACATCGGGTCGTGGTGGGCGTCGCTCTTGTAGTCGATGACGATCACCGGCGGGTCGAGCGGTTCTCCTTCCCGGAACGGGTAGTTGCGCACGATCGAGCCGGCCGCGACGTTTCTCACGATCACCTCGAGCGGGATCATCGTGAGGTTGCGCACCGCGACGACGCTGGGCTCGATGCTCTCGAGGTAATGCGTCCTGATCCCGTGCTCTTCCAGGTACCTGAAGATGAAGGTCGAAACCTCCGCGTTGTATCTCCCTTTGCCCTCCAGGGTGTCTTTCTTCACGCCGTCGAACGCCGTGATGTCGTCCCGGAACTTCATGATGTATACCTCCGGGTCTTCGGTGCGGTAGACGGATTTAGCCTTCCCTGTGTAGAGGAGGTCAGCCTGTTTCATGGTCGAATCTCCTGATAGGTGTTGTCCGGGATTTGTCATGAGGTTATGCACCCGCGCCCCGGTCGGGTGCGGCAACCCTCTCCGCGAGCCGCCGGATGAGGGGTTCGATCCGGGGGGAGTACCAGCCCCGCTCGATATGCTGCGGGTAGATGCAGAGCCGCTCACGGAGTTCGGCGTCCCCGACGAGCCGCCGGAGTTCGTCGATCTGCGGCCAGGGGTGCTCCGGGTTGACGTAATCGACGGTGAGCGGGGAGACCCCGCCGAGGTCGTTCACGCCGCACTCGATGAGGCGGGACGCGTCCGCGAGGTTCGGGGGTATCTGGACGGCGACGTCGGAGGGAAGGATCTCGCGGGCGAGACTGATCGTCGCGCAGATCTCGTCGGGGCCAGGAACCGCCGCACCCTCCATCGCGGTCCCGGGTTTCGGACAGAAGTTCTGGACGATAACCTCCTGAATATGGCCAAACCGTGCGTGGAGGTCGGCGATGACCCGGAGCGACTCCTCGCGGTCGTCTATCGTCTCGCCGATCCCGAGCAGGATGCCGGTCGTGAACGGGATCGAGAGTCTCCCGGCGTTCTCGATCATCTCTATCCTGACCGCGGGGTCCTTCCCCGGGGAGTTTTCGTGCGCCGGAACGTCCGCGGTCGTCTCAAGCATCAACCCCATGCTCGCGTTCACCTCGCGGAGCCGGTCGAGTTCCTCGTAGGTGAGGATACCGGCGTTGGTGTGCGGGAGGAGATCGCGCTCGATTGCCGCAAGTGAGAGGTCGTAGACGTAGTCGAGGATATCCGCGTAGCCGAATCGCCTGAGCACCTCGCCAAAGCCCGGCACCGCGCCGGGCCGCTCCCCGAAGGTGAAGAGCGCTTCCGTGCACCCGAGCGCCGCGCTTGCGTCCAGCGTCCGGATCGCCTCAGCGGGCGGCATGACGCACCCCTCCTTGACGGGGGTTCGGAAACAGCAGTAGCCGCAACGGTTCTGGCAGACCGTCGTCAGGGGGAGGAACGCGTTTCGTGAGTAGGTGATCACGCGCCGGTGCATGGGTACATGTCGGCACCGCCTTACATGAACCTTCGGGAACGGGGCCTCTCCGCGCCTCACAAAGCCCCGAAACGCCGCGCCGGGGGAATGCGGTATAGTCGGGCGGAGAGCTCCTGGTATCAGCATGCCCCGCCCTTCCCCTGCCGGCGGGAAAACGATGCCTTTTTGATGCAGCCCCGACAATCGTTTCTCGATGTACTTCCACGCGCTCATCCCCTTTAAGCCGGTAAACCCCAAGACGCGCCTCTCCTGCATCCTCGACCAGGAGGAGCGGGAAGCATTTGCCCGGGCGATGCTTGAAGACGTGATCGCCGCCGTGCAGAAGTCCGGGTGCAGCGCCACCCTCCTCTGCACCCACCCCTTCAAACATGAGAACGCCCTCATCGCTGTCCGGAAGGAGTCGCTCAACGATGCCATCAACTGGGCGCTCAAGCAGTTCCACTGCCCTGCGCTCATCATCATGGCCGATATCCCCCTGGTTACGGCCGGGGATATCCAGCGGCTGATCCGGACCGAGAAGGATATGTCCATCGTGCCCGGCCGGGGCGGCGGGACGAACATCATATTCCTCAAGAAGCCGCAGTGTTTCCGCGCCGACTACTACGGCGCGAGTTTCCTCGACCATATGCGGATCGCAGAGGAGTGTGGGTTCTCCGTCGAGGTGATCGATTCATTCAGGATGTCGACCGATATCGACGAGAAGGAAGACCTGGTCGAGATCCTCATCCACGGAAAAGGGAGAAAGAGCAGGGAGTACCTGGAGAACTCAGGGTTCTCTCTTGCCATCGACGAGAAGGGACGGGTCGGCGTGCAGCGCGACGCCCATAAAGAGACACTCTGAAGCGTCGATGGTGTCGACCCCGGTATAATCGCCGACGGGGAGCCCGACTCCCCGCACCACGGCCGCGGGGACGCACTCCCCCGCCTCGCCCATCACGAGTTCGGCAGCGGAGGCGATGCAGTCTGCGACCGCTCTCTTCGTGACCTCGAGTTCGCGGTCGAAGAGGTCTTTTTTCCCGCGCTCGTCAACCACCGAAGGGATGCCCGAGCACCCGATCGCGACCCCGGAGCACCCGAGCCGCATCGCGTGCGTCCTCGAGTCGATGACGATGACGCCGACGTCCGCACCCGACCGCTCCCGTATCGCCGCACGAATACGCGCGGCGGATGCATCCGGGTCAAGGGGGAGGAGGACAAGCGAGCCCGCCGGGGCGTTCGAGGCATCGATCCCCGCGTTCGGGAGGAGCGTCCCGTTCTTCATGCAGAGCAGGAACCCCGGGATGCCCCCGACGATCCGGTCGCTCTCCCGGCTGACCACCTCGGCGTGGCGGGAGTCCATATGGTACTCTTCGGCGAGCCGGAGGGCCTCCGCCGAAGGCTCGACATCGGCGAGCCTCACGACCCGTCCTTCGGCGGTGGCGAGAGCGGACTCCGCGACGACCACGACATCGCCCGTCTCGAATCCCCGGGCGGCCGAGCGTTCGACGGACGAGAGCAGGTGCGCCGCGACGTCGTCGCCGGGGCGGAGCAGGGGGGTTGCAAGACCGTATACCGAGTATGAAGGTGTCGTCATGTCTGCCTCATCGTTGCATGGACCCGCAGGAGGTCGGCGGTCTCGGGGACGTCGTGGCTCCGCACGACGGACGCGCCCGCGTCGACGAGCAGCGTCGTGAGCGCGAGGGTTCCCGCGAGCCGGTCCTCCGGCCGGCGGCCGAGCAGGTCGCCGATGAACGTCTTCCGCGAGATCGCCGCGAGCACCGGGCGGCCGAAGTCCAGGAACGAAGCGAAGTTCCGGCAGAGTTCCCAGTCGTCCTCGCTTGTTCGCTCCGGGACCCAACGGCCGACGGCGGGATCGAGGATGTACTCCTCGATCCCGAGACGCGCGCACCGGCTAACGACCGCTTCGAGGGCTTCCCGCGTGGCGGCAACTCCGGCGGCGTCGCCGGGCTCCCGGAAACTCGCCATTGCGAAGACCGGGAGCCCGGAGTCGGCGACCGCCCGCGCGTAGCGCTCTTCGGCAAGCCCGGAGATATCGTTCACCGCATGGACGTCGTGGCGGAGAGCGACATCGAGCACCTCCGGGTGCCGGGTGTCCACCGAGAGGGTGATCCCGGTCCCGTCGAGTTCCGAGAGGGCCGCGTCCACTCGCGCCGCCTCCTCGGCGACGGTGATGGGAGTAGAGCCGGGGGCGGTGCTCCGCGCCCCGAGATCGATCATATCGGCGCCCGCCGCCGTCATGGCGAGGGCGCGGTCGTATATCTCTTTTGCCGGGATATAGGAGCCCCGGTAGAACGACTCGGGGCTGCAGTTGATGACGCCCATCAGCCGAACCGGGGCGCCGCCGCCGATCCGGAGACGGTTTACCATGCCGTGGTGTTGTCGCATGTCCTCATCTTGGCCGCCATGAACGTGTTCTCCATCAGCGTCGCGATGGTCATAGGGCCGACGCCCCCGGGAACCGGGGTTATCGCTCCCGCCCGGTCTTTCACCGCCTCGAAATCGACGTCGCCGCAGAGTTTG
>JAQVVW010000128.1 GCA_028698765.1 Methanoculleus sp.
AGCATCTGTCCCCAGGAGGTCTTCTCCTTCGATGAGGAGTGGCAACTCCGGGTGAAGTCTGAGCGCTGCGTCCTCTGCGGCAAGTGCATCCAGGCGTGCCCGCACGGCGCTCTCTCGCAACAGGGATGATCCGGGAACATTTCGAGTACCGGCAGACGATCGCGACGATCCTCGCGGACGACCCCCGCCAGGTCGAGGCGGCGAAATCCGGCATGCTGACCGCCCGGCAGGAGGTCGAGCGGCAGATTGCCATTGATCCCTATTTTTCCGCAACGTTCGAGCCGTATACCCCGAAGAACCCTGCAAACGTCCCGGCGAGCATGGCCCGGGCGGCCACGGAGGCCGGAGTCGGGCCGATGGCGGCGGTGGCAGGCGCCATAGCCCGGGCAGGGGTGGAGGCGATGGTCGAGGCCGGCGCAGCATTCGGCCTCGTCGACAACGGCGGGGATATCGCTCTCGTGAGCGAACGCGAGGTGAAGATCGGCATATATGCAGGCGCATCGCCCCTGAGCGGGCGTTTTGCGCTCCTGATCCCTCCAGGAGAGGGAGTCCTCGGCATCTGCACCTCGTCGGCGACGGTGGGGCCGTCGATCAGTTTCGGCATCGCCGACGCCGTGACGGTCATCTCCCCCGACGTCGTCGCCGCGGACGCCTGGGCGACGGCGATCTGCAACCGAATCACGGTGGACGACACCTCCGTCCTCGACGATCTTAGAGGGACGAAGATCTCGGGCGTGCTTGCCGTCATCGGCGACGCAGTGATCCGATGGGGGGACCTCCCGCCGATCGTCCGGGCAAGGGTGGACGATCGGCTGATCACCGCCGGCAAACAACCGATCTAAAGACACTCCTCTATGTAGCGGGCAATCTTTGCGTACCCTTCCGGGCCGCTGAACCGTGCGAACGTGCTCTCGCCGTCGGTGAGGAGGACGACGGGTTCCCCTTCTTCCATCGAGAAGAACACCTCGTAGATGTCAACCTCGTCGATGACGAGTCCTCGTGCGAGGTCGGAAGCGGCGTGGAGTTGCAGCCGCTCCATCGTCAACTCGTCCGGCGTCTCCCGGAAGTAGTAGTAAAAGACCTGGTAGGCATTGAGGAGGTCAGAGGAGAGCAGCGCCCTCCGGGTCTCTTCGTCAAGCGTATCCAGCATCTTCGCGAGAAGCTCGTCGTCATCGTCGCTCGCCTCAAAGAGGCTGTCGGCAAGTTCCGCCAGTTCTGCATAAGTGACCATTGTTCGGTTCCCACCGTTCCTGTCTGTCGCCCCGCACCGTCTCAAGATCCGCCCGGAATACGGTCGGCAGAGCCGGAACGGTGCAGGCGGCGCATGAATAACTATATCGGTCTCCCCGGAAAAAAGAATAGGTGTGCATGAGGAAGATCTGGACTGGGCCGTATATCGCCGGATTTCCGAAACCGGCGACAGTACGGTCGAAGACCTGGTAGCAGCCACCGGATTTGAACCCGGTGCGGTGACAGCGTCGCTTGAGCGTCTTGAACGCTACCTTCTCATCAGGCGGTCGGGAGATGCAGTGCGCCTTCTCTCCATCCAGGAATCGCTGATCGAGTGCCAGTGCCGCCATACCAGAGAAGGCCTGCCGTTCGTCATCGAGAACGGGGTAATCCGGGCAAAAAGGAGCGAAAAATGAGCGGCGCGCCCGAAGTAGCCGTGCTCCGGATAGGCCACCGGCCCGAACGCGATCAGCGGGTGACGACCCACGTCGGGCTCGCGGCGCGGGCGCTCGGCGCCCGGGGGATGTACCTCGCCGCAGACGATCCCGGTGTCGCCAGGAGCATAACGGACGTGGCCTCCCGGTGGGGAGGAGACTTCTTCATCGAGAACGACGTGAAGTGGCGGCGGTGCATCCTGGACTGGAAAGCCGCCGGCGGCAGGGTCGCCCACCTCACGATGTACGGGCTCCGGATGACCGACGTCATCGACGAGATCCGAACCCAGGAACGGGTTCTCGTCGTGGTGGGGGCGGAGAAGGTGCCGGGCGAAATCTACGGGCTCGCCGACTACAACGTCTCGGTGACCACCCAGCCTCACTCCGAGATATCGAGCCTCGCCCTCTTCCTCGACCACCTCTACGAGGGGAAGGAACTCAACCGGGAGTACCCGGACGCGAAGATCCGGATCGAGCCGGCAAAAGCAGGCAAGAAGACGGTGGAGCGGTGAAGGGCCGGATTCTGGTTGCGGGATTCGCCACGCGGCACGTGGCGCAGTCGGCCCACCGGGCGGGCTACACGGTCTATGCCGTCGACCACTTCTGCGACCAGGACCTCACCTGGTGCACGGAGGAGTGCCTTGGGTTCGACGACCTCGCCGAACTCCCGGGGAAGATCGCCGAACTCGCCGCCCGTCACCCGGTGGACGCGCTGGTCGTCGCCTCGGGCGCCGAGACGATCGGGACGGCGGTCCCGCTCTGCGGCACGCCGCCCGCGAAGGTGGAGCGGTTCCTCGACAAACTGGAGATCCAGCGGTTCTTCGAGGGGCTGGATGTGCCGGTTCCGCCGCTTGCGGGGGAAGGTCATTACCCGGCGATGGTCAAGCCGCGCAGGGGAGCGGGGGGATGGAGGAACGCGGTCGTGAGAGCAGAGGAGGAACTCCGCCGGTGGGAGGAGGCCTGGCCGGACGTGCCGTATGTTGCACAGCAACTTGTTGACGGTATCGCATCAAGCGTCTCCTGCGTCGCGGACGGCCGGTGCGCGCGGGCAATCGCGGTCAACCGGCAGATCCTCAGGGGAGAGGGGGAGAGCGCACACGGGTTTGCCGGGTCGGTCACGCCGTTCTCCCACCCCCTTACCGGGGAGATGATCGCAGCGGCGGAACGGATTGCCGCCGCAAGCGGGTGCGTGGGCTCGATCGGGATCGATTTTGTTGCAGGAGAAAAGCCCTGGGCGATCGAGATCAATCCACGGTTCCAGGCCACGCTCGACACGGTCGAGATGGCGATCCAGAAGAGTGTCTTTGCCATGCACATGAACGCCTGCCGCGGGGTGATCCCGGCGGCGATGCCTGCACCACAAGAGGTCGCCGTCCGGCGGATCCTCTTTGCCGAGCGGGACATGCGGCTTGACGCCGACCTCTCGGACCTTGCGCCCCACATCGCCGACATCCCCTGGCCTGGAACCGAGTTCGAGGAGGGGCACGCCGTCGTGAGCGTCTACGGCTGCGGCAAGACGGAAGAGGAGGCGTATGTCGACCTCGAGAGGAACACCGCGGCCGTCCGAAAACGGATCGGGAGATGAGCCCGCCCCTCAAAGGCAGGGTAAGTAAATTAAAGGTTAAGAACAGAGTATGGTAACCATCGATGCAGCATATATACTCTTATACGTTTATTCTGTTACAGGAGAGATTTGACCATGGTATCCGTCACTGAACTGTTGGACGATCCGGCAATCAATGCCTATGTCCTGCGCATGATCGGAGAGGCGGGAATCGAACTTCTCAGGCGGTTCCCTGAAGATGGTGAGCACAGTGACGAGGAACTTGCCGAGATGACCGGGGTCAACCTCAACACCGTCCGCCATACCCTTTACACGCTCTACGAGCGGCGCCTTGCCGAGTACCGGCGGCTGAAGAACTCCGAGACCGGATGGCTCACCTACCTCTGGCACCTCCGCCTCGACCGTATCCACGACGTGCTTGAGGAGCAGGTTCGCGATGCCCTTGAGCACCTCGACACCAGGCTTGCCTACGAGGAGAAGAACGACTTTTACATGTGCAAGAACTGCAGCGTCATCTACACCTTCACGGACGCGGCGAACTGGAACTTCGAGTGTCCGAACTGCGAGCAGATGCTCGAACATTTCGACAACGAACTCATCGCCGTCGCTCTCAGGAAGAGAATCGACAGGATCAAGGAGAGCCTCGGGAGTGCGTGAAGGAGACTGCATCGATCTTCTCAGGCGGGCGCGGTGTTCCGACGGGGTCATCGCGCACTGCCGGGCGGTGCGCGACCTTGCGCTCACCTACGCGTCCGATCCCCTTGTTGACCGCGACCTGGTCGAGACCGGCGCCCTCCTCCACGATATCGGTCGGGGAGTGACGCACGACCTCTGCCACGCCGAAGCGGGCGGCGAGATATGCCGGTCGTTCGGCCTCGACGAGGCGGTCGCCGCCATCGTCGAGCGGCACATCGGGGCCGGACTGACGGCCGACGAGTCTTCGCTGCTCCGTCTCGTCCCGCGCGACTGCATGCCCCGCACGCTCGAAGAGAAGATCGTCGCCCACGCGGATAACCTGGTGAAGGGAACCCGCGTCATCGCGCTCGAAGAGCGGTTGCAACGTGCAGTCGCCCTCCCGCGAAGGCAGAGGAAGCGGATCTGCCGGCTCGGACAGGAGATGGAACTTTTCAGATAACCAGCTGTTTTACCTGCGGAAGAGCCCGCATCTCCTCGTAGACCGAAGCCGGGATCCGCGGTTCGTCGACGATCATCACGAGTCTGGGCGCCTCTGCGAGGTAGGGGTCGGTGACGAAGATCTGGCGGATGGAGAGATTGTGCCCGACGAGGACTTCGACCGCCGCGCCGACTATCCCTTTCTGTTGCGCGTCCTTCGGGTAGAGCGTGATGACCGAGAGGCCGAGGGCCTCGGCGACCCGGGTGAGATCGGGGGCGGCGCGCATACGGATGAAGACCTCGCGCAGCTCGGGGTTATCGAGGATGCGGCGGGCGGTGGCGTCGACGACTCTCCGGTCGGTCTCGATCGCCCTGCCGATGTGCGTCGCGGGGATCTCGATGCCGTTGCAGACGATGCGCCCCTCTTCGTTGATGCCGAACCCGTTCTCCAGCAGAAAACGGACAACCCTGCCCTGGGACGGCGAATCGGCAAACTCCCGTGAGATGTCAGCCCACATGCGGGATCGTTGGATCCGGGCGCATAAATACACATCGAAGGCGGTTCCGGGGCGCTGGGGTACAGGTATCGCAGGAGGGATCCGCCCGGGAAACGGCTCCCTGCCCCGCGCCCGCGGGAGCCCGGGTCCCGGTGGAGCAAGATATTTCTGGTTGCAGCGCATTGTATAAGAAGAACAGGCGAGGGTTGCCAAGCCAGGTCAAAGGCGCCAGGTTGAGGGCCTGGTCTCGTAGGAGTTCGTGAGTTCGAATCTCACCCCTCGCATTCGGTTTTTGTTTATATGTATTCTGGGTAGAACGGACACCGATCAGTCAGCAACCAGTCTTCATCGAATCTCTCCGATTCTGCCGGTAATTATCCCGGGACTCTGCCATTACTTCGCAACCCATAAGGAACAGAAGAGCGAGTAATCCTGGCAAGAGAGGGCAGGGCTACGACATCGGTAAATCCGGGATTTATTTACCCCGGCGAGGCCAGACGCAGCCG
>JAQVVW010000129.1 GCA_028698765.1 Methanoculleus sp.
CGCCCTCCGGCGGGGACAGCGTCGCCGGGATCCTCGAGGAGATGGGGCTCGAGTCGGTCGGCGCCCCGGGGACGACGGCCGCTCTCGCTCTCTTGAACGACCAGGTGAAGAAGGGCGGGATCATGGCGAGTTCCTTCGTCGGCGGACTCTCGGGCGCGTTCATCCCGGTCAGCGAGGACCAGGGGATGATCGATGCGGTGAACCGCGGCGCCCTCACCATCGAGAAACTCGAGGCGATGACCTGCGTATGCTCGGTCGGCCTCGATATGATCGCGATCCCTGGCGACACACCCGCCTCGACGATAGCGGGCATCATCGCGGACGAGGCCGCGATCGGGATGATCAACAACAAAACGACCGCTGTCAGGCTGATCCCGGTGATAGGAAAGGACGTCGGCGACACCGTCGAGTTCGGCGGACTGTTAGGCCATGCGCCGGTTCAGAGGGTGAACGGATTTTGCTGCGCCGACTTCATCAACCGCGGCGGACGGATCCCCGCGCCGATTCACAGTTTCAAGAACTGATGGGCGGAGGCTCATCCTTTTTTTTAACCCGGCGGCCCTCCCGCCGGAAGCGATCCACGGCAAACCTTTTCTTCGAAGGTGTCGTGCCGAAGGGAGGAGATGCGATATGCAGACAATAGATGTAACCGTACAGTACCCCGTCGTCATCACGCCGAATATCCAGGAATGCCGGGATTTTTACGTCGGGCACATCGGTTTCGACGTCGTCTTCGAGGCAGACTGGTACATCCAGTTGAAGCACGCAAACGGCATCGAGCTCGGGTTCGTGCGACCGGACCTCTCGAACCAGCCCGCGTTTCTCCACGAAGCGTATAACGGGAAGGGCATCATCGTCACCTACGAGGTCGGGGATGCAGAGGAGGAGTACGCGAAGGCAGAGAAGATTGAAGGTTTAGCGATTGTACTCCCGTACACCGAAGAGGAATGGGGCCAGAAGCACTTCATCCTCAAAGACCCGGCCAGCGTATTCGTGGATATCGTCGAGCACCTCGCTGAATGAACCTGCCGAAAAGAGGCCGGGCGATCCATCCCGGATCGCCTGCGGGGTCACGCGAGCCGGGGCAGCAGCCCGGATCTTACCTTTGTCCGGCACTTCGTCGGGATCCAGCCGGGCTATGTCAAAAGAGGCAGAACACGAAATTTCCGATACCCTTTTCCGGGTACAACTCTCTAAAAAAGAAATAAATTGCTTACTGCGCTCGTACCTTGTAGTGGATATCCAGTATATCGTCGAGCATTGCTACGTTTATGTCCAGTTTATCTGCGGTATCAATGACCTCTTCAAGAGAGCAATTTTCATCCATGCAGAATTTCTGAACGGAATCGTTTGATAGGGGCAACGGAAATTCTAGAATGTTTTGGAGCCACGTTGCATAGATATACCTTTCAACGCCCTTATCGACGGCGGTTAACTTAATTGACTCATCCAGTTCATCGAGCATGAGTTGCCCGTACTTCCTTAAGAATAACTGCATCCTTCCATAGTTATTCTTGATTCCTCGTGCCAGTTGGCTCAGGGTCAAAAGAACAGTGTCCACGTTCTGTTTTTCAACCCCATTTTTCTGGAGTATACTCGATATAATCTCGACATTTTTGTTTTGAACGCCAACCCGGCCTTCGTCGTTAAGAAGAGCGGCGAGATCGTCCAAACCGATGACCTGCAGATCCGATAACGCTGAAACAATGGTCCTCGCTTTAATAGTGCTCAGTCCGCTTAATTCGGAAAAAACGCAGAATACCAACTCAGACCAGCGATCCTTCTCATCCTCCCATTTGTAAGCGTCCGGCAAAAGCGGGCGGTACTCGATGAACATTTTCATTAAGTCGTTCTCAATCTTCTCCATATTCCCTCCCAGCTCACTTCATCAGCATCTTACCCAGGCCCGACCTGACGATGAAGTCGTCTATCTTCCTCCATGAATTCGGTGCAGGACCGTATCTTTTGTAAGCCTTATCTGCAATCGTTGTAGACAGATTTAATCCACGGTCTGCGATTCTTCCAGCGGCATACCCGCCGGCAAGTGCTTTCCCAGCACTCCCCCAGGCCATAACTTATCGGGGCGGAGTGGCACTTCAAGACAATAAATATTTCGGGAGTGAGAATATTCAGTACCTTCCCGGGCACGATGACGAGAGGTGCAAAGTGGATCGGTCCCGGGGATGAGTGCCCATACCGTTTGTATCGCGAAAAAAACGACACGGCCCTGTGATCGGACGACAGCGCCGTGACATGAAACCCCGCTCTCCCCAGACTTCTCACCGCCCCCAGGGTATGCTTGTACCCGGCGTCGGTGATCAGCACCTTTACCTGTCGTTCCATACTCCCTCTTCATCTGCGCGTGTCACCGCAACCAGCGATCCTGCCCTGCCGGATCGTCCTTCTCTCTTCGTCCCACGCGGCAGGATCATCATGTGATGCAACGAGAGGCATACATGATCTCGGTTAAATGTTTTGTCCCGGATGGGAGTTTACCAGAGAGATCTTCCCGGCGAGGGACTCCGGGGAAGTCCGCCTCCGGCGACATTCCAAATCGACCGTCTCCGATGCCGGTTCGCGAGGGGTTTTAGGGTATGTTACACGTCCCGACAGCCGGATGCGCCCGGAGAGGCCGTGCTCGATGTGGGTGCCGGAACAGGGAGGCTGGCCGTGCCGGTCGCCGCGGGGCGGACGAACTACTCCACGGTTACGATGCGCCGGGAGGATGCCGTCATCGGCAGGGATATCGAACCTCATGACGTCGTCATCGCGTCCACGCCCCGATTTGGCGCTCCGCATGCCCCGGCACCGCCTCAGGTCGCACGATCCCGGGCAGAGCATCCTCGCGGCATCAGGCCAACTGCATCAGGCGCAGCGCCGAGAACGCGAGAAAACCGATCAGCGCGCTGAGCGGGATCGTGATGAACCACGCCGTAACGATCCGGCGCGCAACCCCCCACTTTACGGCTCTCACCCCTTGAGTGGCACCGACACCCATGATGGAGGAGGAGATGATATGCGTCGTGCTCACGGGAATTCCTGCGATCGAAGCCCCGATGATCGTCGCGGCGCCCGCCGTCTCCGCCGAGAACCCATGAATCGGCCGGAGCCTCGTAATCCCGTAGCCCATTGTCTTCACGATCCGCCACCCCCCAGAGAGCGTGCCGAGCGCTATAGCCGCGTGCGCGGCGAGGATTACCCAGATCGGGACCGGTAGATGATTCGGGTCAACACCGGCTCCAAAGTAACCGATGGAGAAGAGAAGCGGCGTGATGATCCCCATGGTCTTCTGCGCATCGTTGGTCCCGTGACTGAAGCTGTATGCCGCAGCCGATACGAGCTGGAGACGCCTGAAGCGTTGATCGGCTACATGTCGCGGGGTATCCTCGGAGAACCGCATCACGCCGGTCATAAACAGCAGGCCCATGAGGAGCCCGATGATGGGCGAGAGGAACATGAAGAGAACAATTGTCCCGATGGTCGAGAACTGAATCGCCGCAACCCCGGCCGCAGCCAGGCCGCCGCCCATCAGACCCCCGATCAGCGCATGCGATGAGGAGGTCGGCAGACCAAAGTACCATGTTATGAAATTCCAGGTGATCGCCCCGATGAGGCCGGAGAGCACGATATAGGGGATGATCGAAGTCTCGACGTAATCGAGTCGGATGATCTTGCTGATGGTGCTTGCGACTGCGACACCGAACCCGAAGGCTGCGACGAAGTTGAAGAACGCGGCAAATATCACGGCGTTCTTCGGGGAGAGAACCTTCGTCGAGATGACGGTCGAGATGGCGTTTGCCGAGTCGTGAAAACCGTTGGTGAAATCAAAGATGAGCGCGATGATGATGATGCCCACAATAAAGAGCACGGTAACGTCGAGCATGGAAGTATCAGTTCCTTAACGGTAGTGTGACAGCAGACATAGCCGTTTTCCATGGAGAATATAGGATGCTATAGAGGCACCTGCAAAAAGACAGGAAGGTATAGAAAACCTATAGAGCCCCGGGGTTTTCGCTCGACCGGGTACCGGAGTTAGTTCCGGGTCGGTCGGACCTGCTGCAAAAACAGAACGGTTATACCACGCCGGGGAGAGAAACGCCCATGCACCGGATCATCGACTGGAACGAGCTCTGGAAGGCGGTATACGCAAGTTCTCCCGAACGCGTCGAGAAAGGCCACGATCCAGCCGCTCACTGGAACAAACGCGCCGCCGCCTACCGCCGGGCCACCCGTGACGAGAGACGGGCGACCGAGCAGGAACTCGCGATCCTGGATGCGCGGCCGGGCGAGACCGTGCTCGATGTGGGTGCCGGAACAGGGAGGCTGGCCGTGCCGGTCGCCCGGACCGCCGCCCACGTCACCGCCCTCGACCCCTCGGAAGGGATGCTCGCCGCCCTCCGGGAGCAGATGGCGGCCGCGGGGCGGACGAACTACTCCACGGTCACGATGCGCTGGGAGGATGCCGTCATCGGCAGGGATATCGAACCCCATGACATCGTCATCGCGGCGTTCTCGCTCGGGTTCTACGACCTCGCCGCCGCCCTCGAGAAACTCGACGCCGCGGCCCGCCGGGCGGTCTACCTCTTCTGGCACGCAGGCGAGTGGCGCGATCCCGACGAGATGGCGCTCTACCGGGCGGTCTTCGGGGAAGAAGCGACCATGCGGAAGGGCTATCCGGACTACATCTACCCGGTCAACATCCTCCACGACGCCGGGATCTACCCGAACGTCCGGATCTACCACGCCGCCTGGGACGCGGTCTACGACTCGGTCGAAGATGCCGCCGGGGCCTGGGCGGCGATGCACAACCCCGGGATGGAGGATCTCTCGCCGGTCAGGGACTACTTCGCGAGGACGCTCCGCACGACCGGGTCCGGGAAGTATGTCGAGACGACGGTGCGGCCAACCGCAGCCGTCTGGTGGGAGAAGGTGGACGGTTAGGGGCACAACCCCTCCACCGCAGCCGCACGGCAGGCGCCTCCCAAGAAAAACAATACCGCTATTGTGGTTATGGAGCCCCCTATACCTGACGTCGAGAACCAATATATCTCATTGTAATCTCGTTCATACCATGACAGGAAAGAGTCTGTCTGGTACGACCACGGTTGCCGTCGCCGGCATCCTCGTGGTTCTTCTGATGATGGCAGGGTGTCTCGGCAACGATCAGACGGCCGCACCGGAGCGGATCACGGTAACGGGGTCGACCACGGTGCTGCCCATCGCCGAGCAGGCGAGAGAAGCGTTCGAGGCACAGGACGCCTCCGCGGAGATCATGGTGAGCGGAGGAGGTTCGAGCGTCGGGGTCAAGGCCGCCGGCGAG
>JAQVVW010000130.1 GCA_028698765.1 Methanoculleus sp.
GCTGGCCCACGTCGACGGCAACGGTGACGATCTCGTCGAACCCGTAGTGTTCGCGCAGGAGGGGAATACAGATGGAGGTGTCGAGACCTCCCGAAAATGCTAGGACGACTTTTCCCTTTTCCATGGTAATTGATCTCCGCGTTCCTGGTTCCCTGCCTGACGGCAGACTGGAGTAATCTACATTATTATGACCTCTCACCCAATAAAAGAAATGGTATGGACGGCCGTACCGGGAGGAACCGGAACCGTTATCGGTATTTCCCGGGGGCCGGAAGCGGGGGTGCGGCGGTGCCGGGCCATCCCGTGTGCCGGCATGGCGGCGGAACTCGGCTCCGCCATCAGCGATGAGGAGTGGGTTGCCGTGACCGGGTGGTCGCCGCACTGGAAGTTCGGCCGCTACGACCTCAAGTTCCTCGACGACGAAAAGTGCGTCTCCGGTGGGGCCGAGGATATCGTGACCCTCGCACGGCAGGATCTCGCGACCGACGATCCGGCGGCCTATGGAATCATTGAGCGGTTCGAGTGGACCGGCGAGGATATCGCCTCGGTCATGACCGATATCGCGGGCGGCATGCCTGAAGAGGAAGCCGCGAAGAACTGGATCGATGCCAACCGCGACAGGGTCGATCCTGGCTTGGGGAAGCATAACCCCTCTCTTTTTCGACTCTAGACGCTCTGCGAACCCTGCCGGCCTGCTGTCCGTTGACGATAGAAGCAGGCGGTATGGCCTCTGATTGAGGGCGCCCAGGAGCTGCCGGGGACCTAGATGAGAACACTGGAAGAAAAAGAAAGGGTGGTAAGATCCCGCATTACACCAGCCCGTGGTAGTGTCCGAGCGGCTCGAGGGTGATCTCCTCGCGCTTGATGGCGTCGATCGCCATCGCCGCCGCCCGGGCCGCCTGGAGCGTGGTGATGTAGGGTATGCCGTAATCGACAGCGGCCCGCATGATCTGGATGTGATCCTGCCGGGACGCCTTGTCCGCCGGGGTGTTGATGATCAGCCGGATGCTCCCGGAACGCATCGCATCGATGACGTTCGGGGAGCCTTCCTGGACCTTCCGCACCAGGTTTACCTCGACGCCGTTCTGGGTGAGGTACTCGACCGTCCCGCTCGTCCCGTAGAGCGAGAGGCCGAGTTCCCGGAGTTTCTGCGCAATCGGGAGGATCTCCTCCTTCTGTTCGTCCGTCACCGATATGAAGACGTTTCCGGCGGTCGGCAGGGTGTTGTCTGCGGCGGTGCTCGCCTTGTAGTAGGCGCGGCCGAAGTCGTAGTCGATCCCCATCACCTCGCCGGTGCTCTTCATCTCCGGCCCGAGCACGGTATCGACGCCGGGGAGTTTGTTGAAGGGCAGGAGCACCTCTTTGACCGCGACGTGTTTGATCTCGGGCTCGGTGACGTCCATATCGGCGAGTTTCTTGCCGACCATCACCTTCGCCGCGATCTTCGCAAGCGCGATGCCCGTCGCCTTCGCGACGAACGGTACCGTCCGGCTCGCACGCGGGTTCGCCTCAAGCACATAGACCACGTCGTTTCGGACAGCGTACTGGATGTTGATCAGCCCGACGACCCCGAGGCCGAGAGCGATCTTCTTCGTGTACTCCCGCACCCGCGCGATCACCGAAGGAGAGAGGGACTGCGGCGGGATGACGCAGGCCGAGTCGCCGGAGTGGACCCCGGCCCACTCGATGTGCTCCATGATGCCGCCGATCAGGACGCCCGTCCCGTCACAGACCGCATCGACGTCGATCTCGACGGCGTTCTGGAGGAAGGAGTCGATCAGAACCGGGTGCTTCTTACTCACCCGGACGGCCTCTTTGATGTAACTCTCGAGTTCGGTCTCGTCGTGGACGAGTTCCATCGCCCGCCCGCCGAGGACGTAGGACGGCCTGACCAGCACCGGGTAGCCGATCTCTCCGGCCATCTTCCGTGCCTCCTCCTCCGAGTAGGCGGAACTGTTCGCCGGGCTCGGGATATCGAGCCGGGTGAGAAGTCTGCTGAACCGGTCGCGGTCTTCCGCCGCGTCCATGGCGTCGGGCGACGTGCCCAGGATCTTCGTCGCAAGACCGAGACGCTTGATCTCCGCCTCCAGCGGCATGGCCAGGTTCACCGAGTTCTGGCCGCCGAACTGAACCATGACGCCGTAATAGTCGTCTTTCTTGAGGATGTTCACGACGTCCTCGAGTTGCATCGGCTCAAAGAAGAGCCGATCGGAGGTGTCGGCATCGGTCGAGACCGTCTCCGGGTTGTTGTTGACGATATGGACCTCGATCCCCTCCTCCTCGCGGAGCGCCATCACCGCGTGGACGGTGCAGTAGTCGAACTCGATCCCCTGGCCGATCCGGATCGGCCCGGAACCGAGGATCAGCACTTTCTTCGCGTCGTTCCGGGTCAGTTCGCACCCATCCTCCCAGGTGGAGTAGAAGTAGGGTGTCGTCGCCGGGAACTCGGCGGCGCAGGTGTCCACCATCTTGTAGGTCGGCGTTCCTCCGAGGGCCTCGATCTCGGCGCCGGTCTTTCCCGTCAGCGCCAGGAGGTCTTCTTCCGAGAAACCGGAGCGCCGGGCGACCCTGACGTCCCCAGGTTCGAAGTCGGTCTCGAGCTTTTGCTCGAGATCGACGATGTTCTTGATCTTCTCTAAAAAGAACGGCGTGATCGACGTGAGGCCGGCAACCTCTTCGACCGTGAACCCCGCGCGGAAGGCATCGAAGAGGCACCCGAACCGCTCGTCCGTCGGGGACGTCAGGATCATCCGGATCTCATTCGGGTTTGTGTGGCGCTGCATATCATTGTCGAGCGACCGGAGCGCCTTCTTGAACGCCTCCTCGACCGTCCGGCCGATTGCCATCACCTCGCCGGTGCTCTTCATCGCCGTCGTGAGCGTCCGGTCCGCCGACTTGAACTTATCGAACGGCCACCGGGGCACCTTCACCACGACATAATCGATAGCCGGCTCGAAGGATGCCGGGGTGACGCCGGTCACGGAGTTCATGATCTCGTCGAGCCGGAATCCGATCGCGATCTTTGCCGCGACCCGGGCGATCGGGTAGCCGGTCGCCTTGGAGGCGAGCGCCGAGGACCGCGAGACCCGGGGGTTCACCTCGATGATCCGGTAGTCGCCGTCCTTGAAGGCAAACTGGACGTTGCACCCGCCCTGGACGTCGAGTGCCCGGATGATCTTTATCGCGGCGGTCCGGAGCGTCTGGTACTCGTCGTCCCGCAGGGTGAGGATGGGCGCAACGACGACGCTCTCGCCGGTGTGGATGCCCATCGGGTCGACGTTCTCCATGCCGCAGACGATGATGCAGGTATCGGCCGCGTCCCGCATCACCTCGAACTCGATCTCTTTCCACCCGGCGACGCTCTCTTCCACGAGAACCTGGTGAATCCGGGAGCGGGCAAGCCCGAGCTCGCATATCCGCCGCATCTCTTCAGCCGTGTGCGCCACGCCGCCGCCGGAGCCGCCCAGGGTATACGCCGGCCGGATGATCGCCGGGAGACCGATTTCACGGATCGCCTCGTCGATCTGGTTCATGTTCTCGAGGATCATGCTCTTCGGGACGGGCTCGCCGATGGCGTTCATCAGGTCGCGGAACTGTTCCCGGTCTTCGCCCTGGTAGATCGCCTCAAGCGGCGTCCCGAGGATCTCCACGCCCTCGAGCGCACCCATCTCAGCGAGTTCCGCGGTCATGTTGAGGCCGGTCTGACCGCCCATGCCGCTCAGGATCCCGTCGGGCTTCTCCTTCCTGATGATCTTCGCTATGATATCGGCCTTCAGGGGCTCGATGTAGATGACGTCCGCCGTATCGGGGTCGGTCTGGATCGTCGCGGGGTTCGAGTTCACGAGGACGACCTCGACCCCCTCCTCCCGGAGCGCGCGGCAGGCCTGCGACCCCGAGAAGTCGAACTCGGCCGCCTGCCCGATCTGGATGGGGCCGGAGCCGATGAGAAGAACTTTCTTGATGTGAGATTTCTTCGGCATTATGGGATCTCCCTGTATACGCGGTCAAAGAAGCGCGTCTCCGTATCCCGGGGCCCGCCGTGCGCCTCCGGGTGGAACTGGACGCAGGTGACGGCAAGATCGCGGTTCTCAAACCCTTCGATGGTGCCGTCGTTCACGTTCCGGTACGAGACCGTGCATCCTTCGGGCAGGGTCTCTTCGTCCACCGCGAACCCGTGGTTCTGCGTCGTGATGTAGATGCTCCCGTCCCGGTAGCGGACCGGCTGATTCGCCCCCCTATGCCCGAACTTCATCTTGTAGATCCCGGCGCCGAGCGCGAGAGCAGCCACCTGAATGCCCATGCAGATCCCGATGACCGGCATCTCGCCGGCGAGGTCGCGGACACACCGGATGGCGTCTGTCGCCCTCCTCGGGTCGCCGGGGCCGTTGCTGATGAAGAGTGCTTCGGGCTCTGCCGCCATCACCTCGTCGGGTGCGGCGGTGTGCGGGAAGACGTGGATATCCGCGCCCCGGCGGCCGAGGCTCTCAAGAATGTGCCGCTTCACCCCGAGATCGATGACGGCGATCCGTTTTCCGGAACCGGCGATCCGGTAGGGCTCGGAGCAGGAGACGCTCCCGATGAGATCAATCTCACTGATCGGACGTGCTGCCCGGGCGCGACGGACTGCTTCTTCTCCATCGTCGCTGCCGACGATGAGCGACGCCCTGAGCGTGCCGAGCGTCCGGGTCTTTATCGTCAGGTTGCGGGTATCGACGCCCGATATCCCGAGAAGGCCGTTCTCTTCAAAATATTCTGCAACTGAGGGTCGTGCCGCGGGCACGCGTGCGATCTCGCGCGCGACACAGCCCTGCGCGTGAACCTTCGGACTCTCGAAATTCTGAAGGTCTACACCATAATTCCCGATGAGAGGGTACGTAAACATCAGGACCTGCCCGGCATAACTCGGGTCGGTCAATGCCTCCATGTAACCGGTCATCTGCGTCGTGAAGACGAGTTCGCCGGAACATGCCCCTTCAACGCCAAAACCATCCCCTACAACAGATGTTCCGTCTTCAAGACCCAGAACCGCCTTCATGAATTACCATAACATGTGGAGCCGTTTCCTTAATAACGGTAATGACGGATTGAACACACGCCCCAAAACCCCTGCTGGAAACCCGGAAAGGCGGGGCTGCATCGACCCGAAATATTGAAGACGGCCGGGCGTGAGAGGGCATACGATGAGCGAGAGCGCGGCAGAGAAACTCCAGCGGATCGAGACGCCTGAGGGGACGTTCACGCTCAGGCTCGTCATCGACGACCTGGGAGATATCTACCCGGG
>JAQVVW010000131.1 GCA_028698765.1 Methanoculleus sp.
GGGTCCGCGTAGATCTCAAGGCCCGAGAGGTCGGCGCGGACGTCGATCCCTGTCGGGAGGGCGAGATAGGAGACGCTCTCCGCGACAAGGTCCTGCGGCCTCTGCCAGACCGGCGTCTTCACCCCCATGTCGTGGTAGTCCCGGCTGAACTCGATCTGCTTCTGAATCTCGTCAACGGCGGCATGAGCACGATCCAGACTGGCCCGAACCCCGGGATTCTCGCTATCCTCCCCGGCAAACCCGATGTAGGCACGTGCGACAGTGATCTGGTTGAGGATGTCGTGGCGGGTGATCCCGGCGAGAAGGTTCAACTTCGCGTTTGCCCGAACAAGCGCCTCCTCGGCGTGCTGCTGCTCGGTGATATCTTCTCCGGAACTCAGGATCCTGCAGACGGCACCGTTCTCGTCACGAAGCACGGTGTTGTGCCACGCGACGATCCGTTCGCCGCCGTCTGTAGCGACGACCGGCATCTTCACGCGCTCATTCCCCCCGATCTCACCCTCTCTCAACTCCGCGAAGAGCGCACGGAAACGCTCCCGCTCCGTCGGCGGGATGAACCGCTCGGCCCAGACCTCGCCCACAGCCGCATCCGCCGGGCAGCCGAGAACCTCGGACGCCCGGCGATTGATGAGGGCGACCCGCCCGTCTCCATCGAGGACAACGAAGAGGGCTCCGGCGATGTCCAGATACTGTGCGAGCCGGTTCTTCTCCTGCCTGAGCCGCTCTTCACTCGATTTCAAGCCGGTAAAGACCAGCGCATAGGGCTGCCGGATCCCCGTCTCGACGAACGCGACGTAGATGAGCCCGAACGAGAGCACCATCAGGAGGTGGCCGATCATGTTTGAGGGGCCGTAGACGCTGATATAAAGCGTAAAAGCAAGTTCCGAGGCGATCATCACGAGGACGGCCGCGAGCAGGTGGGCCGCCACCCGGGGCGAGAAGGCGGCCCGCACCCGGTAGACGGCGACCGCCCCGAGGGCGAGCAGCACCGCTATGATGTACTCGCTCCAGATCTTGAACGGCGTCAGCCCCGGACCCACGATGTAGCAGTCGGGAAAGACCGGGACGACGAAGATCGAGAGGAGCAGGAGCACGGTGACCCCGGCAAACGCGGCAAACACCTCCCGGGGACCGGGGTTTCTCCGGAGCAGGAGAGGCGCGGCAAGCAGCGTCCCGGCGAGGAGGTAGCGCGAGGCGATCCAGAGTTGCGTCGGGAGGTTTGCGTCGTAGCCGACGAAGATCCCCATGCCGTCATACGCGAGGGTGTGGACCAGTTCGATGCCGGCCACGAAGAGCAGTCCGGTGCCGGCGACCAGCAGGTAGCCATTCTCCCGCATCGTCCGGGCGTTCCATGCCACGATGAAGACGCCCAACGCAATCGCGATGGCGACGAATTCGGCGATCGTGTGAAAGAGGAGATACCTGTACAGGCCTGTTGCCGCGAGGGCGGCCAGAAGCACCGTAAGGACGATGAACGATCGCCAGATGCCGGATTCCGCGGCCCCCTGTTCTATGCGGCCCCACTGGCTCTCTGCTCCGCTCCGGGTTGTACGCGCCGAAGAATCTGTCTGCATAGAGTTGGTCTGCATGGCTCCTTTCCGGTGCGGGCGGGGAACAACGGGCCGGCTCCCGGACGTCCCGCCCGAACCCTGCCCCGGTGGTGCGGCGCCAGGGCCCGGACCATCCGCCCATGTTTCATCTCACTAATATATCCAATGGACTATTAAAGTATTGGATGGGGAAAAACCCATATATGGCGCAATTCAGGAAAAACGAGGATTATATTATGACAATCAGGTAGGGCGCTCTCATGCGGATCGAGATTTACCCACAAGAGATCGCTACACCAGTTCGTTCCTCCGCAGGAACTCCCTGATCTCGCGGGACTCGACCCAGCCCTCGTCGAGCTGCCTGACGATCGCGTTGATCCGCTCAACCTGCTCCCGGAGCTTTGCCGACATCGCCTCTTCGTCGGCCAGATCGGCCATGCCGAGGATCACCTGCAGGGGCAGCCGGATATGGTCCGCGAGAACTGCAAACTGCTCGATGCTCTGCTCGATCTGGTAGAACGCCTGCAGCCGCATATCCTCGTAGCGCACCCGGTCCGAGACGTCCCTGCCGACGATCTGTACGCCCACGACGAGGCCGTCTTCCACGATCGGAGACTCGTTCAGTTCGAGGAACGCCACCGACTCGTCTTTGCGGCGGAACTCGACCTCGACCCCCTCGACCGGTTCGCCGCGGGCGATCTTCTCTCGCCCCTCCTCCCAGACGGGGAGGGACGAGGGGACGACATAGTCGTGACACCTGCAGCCGATGGACTCATCGGGAGTATAGCCGAGGATGCGGGTCACCGCCGGGGAGATATAGGTGATCCCCCGGTCGCGGTGACAGGTGTAGATAATATCGAAACTTCGCTACGCGATCTCGCGGAACCGCTCCTCGCTCTCCGCAAGAGCATTCTGCATCTCCCGCCAGTCGGTGATGTCCTCCAGCATCGCGATGACCAGGCCTCCCTCCCCGGAGTCGTGGAGCAGCGACGTGGTCAGCCGCCCCCAGACGATCCTGCCGTCCTTCGTCAGGTAGCGCTTCTCCCGGCGGAGACCCTTCATCAAAGCGGTCTCTTGGTGGAGAGAACCGGCCTCCTCCCGGTCGGGCGGGTAGATCAGGTCGTATGACCGCATACCATACAGTTCGTCCTCGTCGTAGCCGAACATACGCACGAACGCCGGGTTCGCCTCCATGATCCGTCCGTCCGGGTCGATGAGCGCGATCCCGGTTCCCGCCTGCTCGAAGATCCCCCGGAACCGCTCTTCGCTCTCCCGCAACGCAAGTTCCGCTTTCTTCTGTTCGGTGATCTCCTGCCCCGTGACAGCCAGCATCCCGGCCCGCGGCCGGTAGATCTGCAGGTCGTACCACCGCCCGGTTCTCGGCTCCTGCAGCCGCCGCTGCACCGGAAGACCGGTCTCTGTGACCTCCCCATAGAGAGCACGGGCACCCTCGCGGATCGCCGGGAAGATATCGAAGAGCCGCTGTCCGACCAGTTCTCCCCGGCTGCGGCCGAATACCTCGGCCGCTTTTTCGTTCAGCTCGCTGACACGGTAATCGACAGGGTTCCCTTCGTCGTCCCGGATAACCTCGTAGAGGGTGTAACTCTCGAGCATCCGTTCAAAGAGAAGACGGTACTTCTCTTCGCTCCTCCCGAGAGCCTCGTTCACCCGCATCCGCTCGATGACCCCGCCGAGTCGCCCGGCAACGGCATCGATCAGGCGGCGTTCATCGACGAGAAACGGCGCACCGTCGTCTTCGGGCCGCTGGTGGCGGTAGCAGACCTCCAGCTTCCCGACGATCCTCCCCTTGACGACGATCGGGCTCTCCTGCCGCCAGGGGCTCTCGATAAAACCGGCCGACCGGTATTCCCGGCCGTCGACCACGATCCGGGCGGCGGCATCTTCCGGATGGAGCCAGCCGGCCGGGAGGATGACGGCAACATCCCGGAGAACCTCTTCGACCGAGTTCCCGGGCCGCTCGATGACGCCGCTCACGGCGTAAAGCGTCGCAAGTTCCCTCACCCGGTTGTCCAGGGCGATCCGCTGCTCCCGCAGCATCTCTTCAGCCCTGCGCCGTTCCGTGATGTCTTCTGCAATGACGACGAGCCGGTCGTGCTGCGGCCGGTATACCTTCAGTTCGTAGAAGGAGCCGGTATCCGGACTCGAGACCTCGCGGTGCACCGTCCTCCCGGTTGCGGCAACCTGGTAGAAGAGGTCGAGCGCAACGGTGCCGATCGCCGGAATAGCCTTCGGGAGGTCTTCTCCGACGACCTCCTCCTGCGGACGCCCGAGGTTTTCGGCGGCTTTGCGGTTGATCCGGACGACCCGGAAGCCGGCAGGGTCCCCTGAACCGTCGCGGAGTATCTCAAGAAGGAGGCCGGCGTCCGGCATCTGGTCGAAGAGGAGGCGGTACTGGTGCCCGGACGAAGCAGCCCCGGCGGGTGCCGGCGCGACGGCCGCCCCGAGCATCGCGGCGACGGCACGGACGAGGGCATGCTCCTGCGGCAGGAACGGATCGTCCCTCCCCTCCGGGACCCTCCGGCACTCGACCACGAGGTATGCGGCTGAACGTCCTCCGGCATCTATCCCGGCAACAATCCTTCCGGGCCCCGGAACGGCGGTTCCGGACACTATCCGCACCGACACCTGTTCAGGGTGGCGGAACCCGCGGGGCAGAAGGGCGGCCGTCTCCCGGAAGGCCTCGCCGGCATCGGCGCCGCCTTCGATCGCGCGGGCGACCGCGGAGAGGGTGCAGAGTTCCCTCGCCTGCCAGCATGGTTCGTCCCGGCCGGTGACGTCGAGGTCGACCCCCGCCCAGAGGACGATCCTGCCCGCGGCGTCCCTGACCGGGATGCCCCTGCTCGCGATGGTGCGATATCCGCCGTCGGCATCCCGGATCCGGTAGTTGCACCTCCACGGAAGACCGGCATCGTTGCAACGTTCCCACCGGGCGAGCACCGTCCCGGCGTCCTCCGGGTGGAGGTTGCCCCCCAACGCGGGATCAGAGCGCTCTTCGAGCGTCGTTTCCTTGAGGGGAGGCGCCACGCCGTCGGGCCCGCTGATCCAGATCCTGCAGGAGATTGCCTCGTCGGCAGGCAGGCCATGGTTGTCCGGAGCGGTCGCGGTGAAGTCTGGTGACGGCATGTTTCAACACTGAAGGGAAGTCAGGCAGGGTGACGGAGATTGACGGCAGGCCGTCACCCGGGCATGCTGTGCTGGGGGCGGTCGTTCCGATCAGTTGGGTCGAACTCGTCATAATGGTTCTGCTCGGTGAAAGGGCGACCCCCTATTCGAGCAATCGCGCCGGCGACAGATCCGGATATGCGCCCGGACACCCTTTAAGTGAGAAGCGGCTAAGGTTGTACGATCATGACGGAGACCTGCGCCCGAACGACTCCGGCCGGAGGCGGGCCGTGACGGAGCATGAGGAAGGTCCGTCCTGTCCCCGCTGCCGGGTTGGGGCCTCCCGGGATCAGAGACCGGTCGTCGGCCGCCGGGAGATTGCGGTCTTCGGGGTCTCGGGCATCCTCCTCCTCACGGGGGTGATCGTCGGGTACCTCACCCCATACCCCTTTGCCGGCACGGCTCTCCTGCTCGCCGCCGCGGTCATATCCGGCTACGACGTCCTGAAAACCGGGTTCTTCGCTCTCATCCGGCTCCGGTTCAGCATCGCCGTGCTCA
>JAQVVW010000132.1 GCA_028698765.1 Methanoculleus sp.
CCCAGGCGCGGATCGACGAGGCGGGGGTTACGGCATGATCCGGCTCGGGAACGTGCTCGTCTCGCCCGGCGAGGGTGGGGTCTACGGGGAGCGGACGCTCGACGGCTACCGGGTCTGGGACCCCTACCGGAGCAAGCTCGCGGCGCTCTACACCCTCGGCGGCGGGCTGGACCTGACTCCCGGGATGAGGGTGCTCTATCTCGGTGCGGCGAACGGGACGACGGTCTCGCACGTCGCCGACTACGTTGAGACCGTCTACGCGGTGGAGTTTGCGCCCCGGCCGATGCAGGACCTCATCGAGGTAGCCCGCCGGAGGAAGAACATCGTCCCGATCATGGCCGATGCGAACCGGCCGGAGGAGTATGCCCCGTTCATGGAGGCGGTCGACCTGGTCTACCAGGACGTGGCACAGCCTAACCAGGTCGAGATCGCGGAGCAGAACCTCGTCTTCCTCAAACCCGGCGGTCACCTCATCCTGATGCTCAAGACCCGGAGCGTGGACGTCCGGCGCGACCCGGCCGAGGTGCTCGCGGAGGCCCGGGCCGGGCTCGAGGAGCACCTCGCCATGGTGGACGTCCGGTGGCTTGAGCCCTACCACCACGACCATGCTGCCATCGTCTGTGCCCGCAGTTTATATTAGTGGGAAGGGCAACTCCTTCATATGGACCGGGTCGTCTTCAACCCCTTCTCTCCCCTGTTCCTCCTCCTCCTCTTCGGGATGCTCGTCCTCTTCCTCTTCGCCGTCGTTATCTTCCCGGTCCTCTTTCTGACGGCGATCGGGGCGACGTTTGCGAGGCTCGGGTTCTCCTGGTGGCAGGCGCTCCTCATCCTCTTCCTGACCCTTATCGGGAGTTTCATCAATATCCCCGTCAGGACGATCGAGAGCCGGTCGGCGACGCCGATCTCCGACCGTTACGTCGCCATGTACGGGCGGCTCTACCGCATCCCGCAGCAGGCGCCGCGGACGGTCCTCGCGGTCAACGTCGGTGGGGCCCTCATCCCGGTGGCGATATCGCTCTACCTGCTCTACGACTCGGTCGTCCTCAGCGGGGGCTACCTGCTCCTCGGGCTCACGCTCCTCGGGGTCGGGATCGTGACGGTCGCAACAAAACTGGTCGCCCGCCCGGTGCCGGGCCTCGGGATCGCGACGCCGTTCTTCATCCCGCCGCTTGCGGCGCTCTTTGCGGCACTCATCCTCTCGCTCTTTGCGGGGGGCGTCCCGGCCGCGGCGGTGATCATCGCCTACGTGAGCGGGACGCTCGGTACCCTGATCGGGGCGGACCTCTTGAACCTCGACCATATCGCGGAACTGGGGGCGCCGATGGCGAGCATCGGGGGGGCGGGGACGTTCGACGGGATCTTCTTAACCGGGATCATCGCGGCGCTGCTGGCGTGAGGGGCGTCGGCCGGTTGTGATTACTGGCTCATGGCCCGTCACGAAACCGACTGCAGGAAGCATTCAACTTCCTGCCTGAAGAGAGAAAAGTCATCGATATGCTTCTCCAGGATCGAGAAGGCAAGAGCATCGTCGATTGCCCCGTAGCGGTACACGACAATATTCCGGAATCCTTTCATCACCTTCAGGTTCTGCCGCATATCGGGGGCGAGCACCCCGTGCTGCACGAGGTTCGCAAGGATATCCTCATCGGTGCCGGGGACACCGAGGTGGAGGTCGGCATTAAGGATAGCACATATGTCGAAGACGTTCTCAATGGCGTATTCGGCGCGTTTGTAGATCCCGTCTTTCACGATACCGAGCCGCACGAACGAATCGGCTGAGCCGGGGAGGTGTTCTTTGACTATATCGATACTCTCCGTCATCTCCCGGAGTTTGATGCGGATTGCCGTATCCCGGATTCTTCCTGTCATGCCATCGTTTCCTTGCCGATGTAATCATATAAACGATGCTTGAAATCGTCGAATTCCCGGATCGTCTGGTACGTGACGTTGTAGAGGAACCGCTCATCGGGGCAGTGAACTACCCCTCGCTTGCGCAGGGGGTTTCCTGCTTCATCCTCCTCCCCATTGGGAGCGAGTCCACAGGCTCTTCGGCGCGTTCCGCGCCTGCAAGTGCGAATTGTTTGATATTGATCGCGGCGTTCAAGTCCCGATCGTGGTGCGTCCCGCATTCGGGGCAGGTCCACTCCCGGTCTTTGAGGGTCAGAACGGCCTTCCGGTAGCCGCAGACCGAACAGGTCTTCGAGGACGGCTCGAACATCCCGATCTTCAGCAGGGTTTTTCTGGCCTCCTGACACTTGTAGGCAAGCATCGAGACGAACGTCCCCCACCCGGCGTCGCTGATCGCTCCTGCAAGTTTGTGATTCTTCACCATACCGTCCACGTTCAGGGACTCCACGGCCAGTGCTTGGTTTTCGCGAACCAGTCGAGAAGAGAGCTGGTGCTGGAAGTCCCGCCGTTGGTCGGCAATCGTCTGGTGACACCGGGTAACCTTGAGCCGGGCCTTGTTCCGGTTCCGGGAACTCTTCTGCTTGCGGGCGAGCCGGCGTTGGAGCACGGCCAACCGCGTTTGAGTGTTCTTGAGATACTTTGGGTTCGCCACCTTCTCCCCGGTCGAGAGGATCGCATAGTGCGTGAGCCCCAGATCGATCCCGACTGTCTGGTCCGGGATCGGATCGGCGGGGTGCGGGGGCTCCCGCCCGTCATCGACCACGATGCTGATCAGGTATCGCCCGGTCGATCGGCGGATCACCGTCGCAGACTTCGTCGTTCCGATGAAGGTGCGGTGGTACTTGACTTTGATCCTGCCGATCTTCGGGAGTTTTACCGTTCCTTGCTCGAAGTCCATAGTATACGACTGCGGCACCGTGAACGCCTGTTCGGGGGCGTGCTTCTTCTTGAAGGTCGGCTCGTCGGCGCGACCCGCAAAGAAGTTCGTGAATGCACGAGAAAGGTGATGGATCGATTGCTGCAGCGACTGGGCGTTGACTTCCTTCAGCCAGGGGTACTCGGCCTTGAGAGGCGCGAGTTCCTTCATGAGGTCGTACCCGGATAGGCTGATCCCGTCGTCGTGATACGCCTGACTCTTGCGGGCAAGCGCCCAGTTGTACACATACCGGCAACACCCGAGGTGTCTGGCGATCAGGGCTTCTTGATCCCTCGTGGGGTAAAGCCGGTACTGGTACCTCCGCAGCATACGATACGATCATACTGGACTCCAGAGACGATTAAGACGCGCCGCGCACCGCGAAAGTGAACGGATGAAGGAGCGCCGCTTTTACCTCCCCGTGCGGAGGGAGCCCTCCCGATCTGCCGGTCGCACCTGACGGTGCTCAAACTCCGCTCCTCCAACCCTGCGAAAGGTAGAGGACGATGAAGCGGACTTTCTCGAACCCCTCAACGGTTCTCATCCGCTCAAGCGCATGGTGGACAGAAGGATTCACGTGCTCTCGCCCGGGGCGTGCCCGTTGTTCTAGATGGGGATCGCTCTCACATGAACGTTTCCCGTGGCGGGGAAGGGGGTTGTTTGCCCGGGTCGCAGCCCGTCCCGCCGGGGGACTGGTATCGGGCCCGTTGTTTGGGTCCCCTGGATAGCCGTTCAGCCTCACAACCACAAAATAAGGTAATAAACTGCTACCTGGCGAACCGGCTCCATTATTCACGAGATATGCCTGTCTGCCGGAGGATGCGCACGAGCAGGTCGACACTGATCTCTGACCTATGTGGGTTCGGGGTGGTCAGAACGAGATCCCCTTTCACCATGAATGGGTGTTTGCCTCCCCGGCACGGTCCCTCAAATCCCAGGGCCCGAAGGTTCTTCACGAGTTGATCCCCTGGGATGGGTTTGATCTTATGCTCCGGCACCCGTATCCACCCTGACGATCTCTCCCACCGTGCGGCTGGCGACCGGGGGTATCGGGAGGCCGCGCCGGAGCCGTATGATCAACCATTCGTCGATGACGCTGGCAAGATTCCTCCTGCACTCCTCCAGCGTCCTGCCGGTTGCAAAGACCCCGGGAAGCTCCGGAACCTCTCCGTAATACGGCTCGTCGTCCTCGATGATCTCGTAGTTGGCGTGTTCGAGCGCCGCGTTGATGTACTCAAGGATCATTGATGTTTCGACGGAATTTCCCATGCATATGGGGTTTCGCTTTCCCTGGTCGAGCGGGATCACGACTGGTGCTGTTGGCCGTTCCATCTTGATGTTATGATGTGGGGCGTGTTCGTCGTTTCCATGCGACATGAGTGTTAGGTTCACTCCCCGGCGTACTTCTCCCAGAGGCCGGCAAAGACCCACACCTGCCGGCTGTAGACCCCGGGGACATCCTGCTTGTACTCAAGCGTCACCGGGACGGCGGGGTGCCGTCGGAGCCGAGCGAAGACCGCCGCGAGGTCGAGGCCGCCGTCGGGGTGGTCGAGTTCGAGGTGCTCGTCATGGATTGAGCCTCGCCGCAGGTTCGAGAGGTGGTGGAGGGTCACGTTGAGGGTCCCGAATCGCTCCAGTTCCGCTGCAAACGAGAGGGAGCGGTGGTTTACGGTGCAGGCGAGGTGCGGGAAGTCGAGGCAGAACCGGGTTATCTTTCCGCCCGCAAGGGTCGCGAGCTCTCCGGCGGTGTTCCCGAGGAGGGGGTAGCCGGCGTAGACCGAAGGAAGGTTCTCGAGGGTGAGCCGGGGGTCGGCGTAGGCGTCCAGGAAGCGGGAGAACCCTTCCATGGCGGCAAAGCGCCCTCCCGGCTCGTACCGCCCGGCGTGGAGAACGATCGTCTCCACGCCGAGGATGTCGGCGGCTTCAAAGGTCTGGCTCATGGCAACCTCGATATGTGCTGCGATCTCCCCCGCCGGGCGATCGTCATAGGCGGTGGGGGCGCAGGGGTTGACGCCGTGGCTGTGGTGAGGTGCATGGACGACGGAAGGGATGCCGGCTGCGGCGACCCCCTCGAGGCTCTCCTGGAAGAGGGGCCGGGAAAGCGGGACGGCCTGGACCTGGATGTGCCGGATGCTGCCCCCGTCGTAGAGTTTGGTGAGCAGGGCGAGCGTTTCCGACGGGCCGGGAGCCGGATCGCTGGAGGTGTGATGTTCGTCGAGCTGCACGGTGCAGCCGAGGTTGTAATCAGCCATATATCGCCCTCTGGTGTATGGTGTTGAGAAAAAGGTTCGAGTAGCCCGGAGCAGATTCGAACTGCTGTCGCGAGATCCAGAGTCTCACATGATTGACCGCTACACTACCGGGCTATTGGGCTCTAAAATGTTGTGTGTAGTTCCTAAT
>JAQVVW010000133.1 GCA_028698765.1 Methanoculleus sp.
TACGCACAACCTAATGTATTTAAACAACGTATAATCACTGATAATTATGGAGCTCTCTCCGATTCAGAAGGATATCCTGATAACCCTGATTACCCTATATCATCAGTCTTCCCACTCTATAAAAGGTGAGGAGATCGCGGATGTGCTGAAGCGCAACCCCGGTACTGTCCGCAACCAGATGCAGGCTTTGAAGGCTCTCGGGCTGGTCGAGGGGATCCCCGGCCCGAAAGGAGGATACAGCCCGACTGCAGAAGCCTACCGGGAACTGAATCTCGGGGATCTCGAGCACCAGTCCGAGGTGCCGATCTTCCGCGACGGCGAGAAGGTGAAGGGCGTCCGCGTCAAGGAGCTCGGGTTCACCACTCTCTGCCACCCTGACCTCTGCCAGGCGATGGCCCGGATCATCGGGAGCGTGAAACTCTTCCGCATCGGGGATATGGTCTCGATCGGGCCCACGCCGGTGAACAAGCTCCTCGTCCGCGGCGAGGTCTTCGGGATGGACGAGAACCTGCAGGCGCTCCTCATCAGCGTCTCCGAGATGATATCGCTCCCGAAACAGCCCATCAAGCATTATATGAGCGCCCCGCTCCTGACCCTGCCCATCACCGCCACCCTCCGCGATGCCGTGCGCCTCTTCAATACCCGCCATATCCACGGCGCGCCGGTGGTGAAGGACAGCGGCGACCTCGCGGGCATCGTGACGCTGAGCGATGTCGCCCGCGCCCTGGACGAGGGCCTGAATCTGGATGCGCCGGTTGTCGGGGTCATGACGGCCGATGTGGTCGAGGCGCCGTCGTCGATCCGGCTCTATGAGCTCGTGGGCCGGTTCAAGGAACGGGAGATCGGGAGGCTGATTGTGGTCGAGGACGGGAAGCCCGTCGGGATCGTTACCCAGACCGATATAATTCGGGTCTTTCCCTCACTTTGATCCCCTCCCCGTTCGAAATTTTGCGCTTCAACCCCTCTGGCGACAGATAAGTATTTATATGAGGGTACCTATGGTGCTTCTGTCAAACGAGTTCTGTGTGTGAGTACATTTCACAGAACTCAATGAAAAGGGGGAAAATGGATCATGACTGATATACCACTGGCACCGGTTGGCAGGATCGTGAAGAAATCCGGCGCGGAGCGCGTGAGTTCCGACGCAAACGAAGAACTTGCGAAGCTGATGGAGCAGTACGCGTCACGGATCGCGAAAGAGGCGATCAAACTGGCGGGCCACGCCGGCAGGAAGACGGTCAAGGCAACCGATGTCAGGATGGCGGCTGAAACCGTGAAGTAACCCGAAAAACTCTTTTTGGAACCTTATCGATCCGGTATGCATCCTTCCGGTTCGGAACGCCTCTCTACCACACTCTCCGCTGCGGGCAACGGCGGCGCATGCATCTCCGACAATACCCTGTAATGCTTCTTTTCCGTGATTTTATGGAATTTAGAAGTTATAAATAGTACAAACGCCCCACGGTTTTATATGACCAAAACCTTCTGCCGTTCCCTTGCGAAGAAGAGATTGATGAGTAACGATGGCATGCTCATCGGGACCATCAAGAATATCATCGTCGACCTCAATACGGGGCAGGTTGTCGACCTGCTCGTCAAACCGGACGAGACGTTCAAGACCGAAGGCTACAGGACGGATGGGGACAAGATGCTCGTGCCGTTCGAGTCGGTGAAGGACATAAAAGATTATGTCGTCGTCGATCGCTACCTGTTGAAGAGATAGGGATAATACTTTTTTACCGCTTCTACGAACCCGTCCCCGTAGGATTCTTCGGTGACCCGATCTGCTGCCGCCTGCACCGCGGCAGGGGCGTTTCGCACCGCAACACCGATACCGGCGGCCTCAAGCATCTCGATGTCGTTCTCGGAGTCGCCGACGGCCATCATATCGGAGGGGGAGATGCCCATCTCGCGGGCAAGTGCCGTGAGCGCTGCCCCTTTGCTCACGCCGGGGGTCTGGAGGTGGATTGCAAACCCGGTGTCGAGCACCCGGACGGAGAGGCCGTGGTCGCGGATGACTGCTCTTGCCTCGTCGGGGTCGATGTTCCGTGCGAAGGCAACGTCGGCGAACCGGTACTGCTCCCCGAAGAGTTCGAGTTCCACGCCGTTTCTGGAAAAAGAGTCTTTGAGAACCTCGAACGCCGCGAGACAGGCCATTTTATCGCCCGGGACGCGGAGGGTGCCGGAAAACCCCCTCCGGTAGACGCCGCCGTTCTCGCCGATGATCGTCCCGTCTGTCCCGACCATCTTGCAGAGGCCGTCCATGAAGCAGACGGTGTTGCCGCTCGCGAAGACCACCTCAATCCCGGCCTCGACGAGGGTACGGATGCTCTCGACGGCGGGGGTGTTGATCCGCCGCCGCCGGTCGGTGATGGTGCCGTCGACGTCCGTTACGAGCGCTTTCAGCACTGCCTGAGTCCTGCCTGCTCGACCATGAACGCCGCCTCGCCCTCGGGGAGGTTCGGGCTGTCCACCAGGCGGGCAACTCTCTTGCCGCCCTTGCTCTTACGGAGGTAGAGCCGGAAGGTTGCCGTGTGCCCGACGATGTTGCCGCCGATCGGTTTCGTGGGGTCGCCGAAGAGGATGCCGGGGTTCGACATCACCTGGTTGGTCACGAGGCCGACGGCGTTGTGGTCGTCGAGCAGTTTCAGGAGGTCGTGCATGTGGCGGTTCAGTTTCTGCTGCCGGGGAGCAAGGGTGCCCCGTCCCGCGTACTCCGAACGGAAGAGCGACGTCAACGAGTCGATGATGAAGAGCCTCACCGGGTAGTCGGAGGTCCGCAGCTCGTTTGCGAGTTCCCGTGCGGTCTCGAGGAGCAGCATCTGGTGATCGGAGCTGTGCGCCCGCGCGACGTGGATCCGTTCGAGGACCTCCTCGATCTCCCCGAGTTCCGCCTCTTCGGGGAGGCCGGCAAGCATCTGCTCTATTCGTTCCGGCCGGAAGGTGTTCTCGGTGTCGACGTAGATGGCCGAGCCGCCGAGGCCGCCGAGTTCTACAGGGAGCTGGACGTTCACGGCCATCTGGTGGACGATCTGGCTCTTCCCCGACCCGAACTCGCCGTAGACCTCCGTTATCGCCTGCGTCTCGAGGCCGCCGCCGACCAGTTCGTCGAACTCGGGCACCAGCGTCCGGAGTTTCTTGATGTCCTTCCTCTTGTCGAGGATATCTCTGCCGGTCTTGAACCCGCCGATATCCGCCATCTTCCGGGCGGCGAGGATCACCTTCTTTGCAGTGGCTTCACCGATCTCCGCCGCCTCGGCGAGGTCCGATGTGGTGGCCGTCGCAACGCTCTCGACGGTCCCGTATCCGGCTTCCCGGAGTTTTTCGGCGGTGGTTGGTCCAACGCCAGGTAAATCTTCAAGATCAATCTCTGACATCTCATTCCTCACTTGATCTCTAGGTCTGTTTGATACACTAGAGTCTTTAGCCGGAGACATAAAGGTCGCTTGCCGTGCGGGGTGAAAGTGAAGATCAGGATCGGGGTTGCCCGGAAAACCGATCCAGGCGGCGCTGTAGATCTTCGGGATCGGGTTCTATGGCCTTGATATTGCCCGGGCTGATCACGCCCCTGTGCACGGTTCCCCGGACGCGCACGGTATACCCGACGGGCAGCGGGTCACGGAGGAGGTAGCAGGTGTCGCCGGTATCGAGAGCGGCTCCCTGCCGGGTGGCGATGACCGTCCCCGTCACCTCGATCTCCTCCTCCTCGCCGTGGACGACGAGCGCGCTCCCCCACGAGAGGTGCACCTCGAGATCGCCGTAGCGTCCCTGCCGTGCGGTCGCGTTGTAGAGTGAGAGTCGGTCGCCGGGCACCAGGTGCTCGTCCGCCTTCTCCCCCCAGACGACGACCGGGGTCTCGCCGGTCGGATCGGCGATGATCAGGTTCCTGACCGAGGACTGCCGCCCGTTCCGCGTGACGAACGAGTGTGGGGGCTGGACGGAGACCACCGTCCCGGCAAGGGAGTATCGCCCCCCTTCCCTGACATCGGCGATGGTGTTCATGGGGAGATCGATCTCGTGGTCGGAGGGCGTGACGGACGCGGACTCGCCGAGGCTGTACTCGATCGCCCCGTCGTTCTCGCGGGCGGTCGCACCGCGGATGACGACGCTCTCTCCCGGCTCCACCCCGAGGAGGACGTCCGGCGCCCAGGCGACGAGACGGAAGACGCCGTCCTCGTTCCCGACCACCGCCTCGACCATCTCGCCGTCCGTTCCGTCACGGCGGGTGAACGTCCGCGGGCTCTCGATCGCGATCAGCCGGACCTCGAGGTCACCCGCAGGTCCGGGCCCCCCGGAGGTCGCGGTCTCCTCGCAGGTGATCTCGCAGGCCGCCTCCTGGACGGCGACGGCGGTGACGTCGGGAACCTTTCCTCTGCCCTTCGGCCGCCCAAGGATCTCGAGGACGTCGCCAACCGCGATCTCCGAGACCGCAGCGGCCTTCTCGTCCCAGAGGGTCAGCCGGGCCCTGCCGGTCTCGTCGCCCACCGTCACGTTCGCGACGATGCCGGGGGCGCCGTCAGGCCGCTCGAACTCCCGGGGCTCCTCGACGGCAAGCACCTTTGCAAAGAAGCAGGCGAGGCTCGGGGCGGCCGCGAGGTCGCGTATACGGATGTGCGAGCGTCCGAGGTCCCTGACGACCAGCATCGCCGCCGCCCGTTCGTCGAGGAGATCGCCCGACTCGGCCACTTTCTCCTCCACCCGCCGCTCGAACTCCCCTTTGTCGAGGAGGTCGTCGACCAGGAGGTAGTGGAACTTCACGGTCGGGGCTCCGCTCCTACTCCTGCCAGGGTGGGGTCACCATCGCGGCTGTCAGGTCGTCGATCGTCTCGGCCCGGCGCATCAGGGCGGCCTCCTTCCCCGCGAGGAGGACCTCGGCGCACCGGGGGCGGCTGTTGTACTGCGACGACATCGCAAACCCGTACGCCCCGGCGTCCAGCACCGCGATGATGTCGCCGGCGGCGAGTTCCGGGAGCATCCGGTCTTTCGCGAGGATGTCCCCGGTCTCGCAGATCGGCCCCGTGACGGAGTACTCCCGCACGGCGGGAGCGTCGGCTTTGTTAGCCGCGACGACCTCGTGGTAGGAGTCGTACATCGTCGGCCGGACGAGGAGGTTGAATCCGGCGTCGACGTTCGCAAACGTCTTGTGAGCGGTCTTGACGGAGTTGACCCTCGTCAGGAGAA
>JAQVVW010000134.1 GCA_028698765.1 Methanoculleus sp.
AGGCGATCCTGGCACCGTCTGGCGACCAGAAGGGATACGCATCGAATGCCGAATCGTTTGTCAGTTGAACAACGGGTGCAGCCGCTGCCGGGAGAGCGGACGCGATCAGCAACAGGACGATACAGATCGTTTTTTGATTCACACAGACCTCTCCTGTACGTTTCATGGGTATATAACGCAGGAAGCGGCAGCATCCTCTCTACCGATATTTGTCCATGTGATAACCCAGACCCAACATTCAGCATGTACTTTTACTTCCACTGTATAGGGGGAAGCTGAAGGCGCCACAGCTATGTTGTCCGTACCGGACTGTATGCAGTAATCGGTATAGAGAGGTTTCACGATCTCACTCGAACCACTAGGCCAACTCACTTTGATCGTTGTACTGAGTTCGCAGCTCGTGAACGTGAACTGTCGACTATAATCGAAACATCCACTTACATACCAGTCTATTACAACATAGCGGGTACCGTTATCCCTCTGGTACAATTCTGCAGAATTAATCTTTGCCGACGCGTTCAATTTAACGTCCTGAACAGGACCACAAGAACCAATTGACATCACATCACTATCCTATTTGGCACATTCCCTTCCCATTGCAATACTATGTCACTCGAAATTCCGTAACAGTGCTTGGAGGAACACGGAACCGCAACGGCTATCCCCCGGCACCCAGCAGCCCTATTGCCCTCCGGGCACGCTTTTGGGGGCCGGGATACGACGGCAATCGGGGTTCCCGGCCCCCGCGGGATACCGTACACAGTGTCACCGTTCAAGGCGTCAACGTTCCCCCATATACCTTTTCTGTGACAAGCATCGAACTGTCGTGGCTGTACCCGGGCCGTCGCATTCTCCTGACATGCCCTCGTTGTGCCATCTCCCGGCAGCACGGCCGATCTCCAGTGGAAATGTACCTCGGTCCCCGGATCGCGGGTATGAGTGCATACCCCGGTAAGAATCCTGCATACCTTCCCCGAATATCGAAACCCGGCGGAATAATCGGCTTGCCTCCGATGCAGCCCTTCCCGGGGAGCGAAAGTGCGCGCCCGTCTATCATCGGATATCCGTCCGCATGAACCGCGTGTATGCGACGGCAAAGACGACGACGGGCTAGAGGATCAGCGCCACCACGCTCGACCATATCCCGCCGAGTGTATCTTCAAGGGTTGCCCCGGGGAGGCGTGCATCCTCAGGATCAGGATGCCCCTCAGGGAGCGTCCTTCGAGCATCGTCAGGTGCACGTTCGGTGAACCGTCGTGCCCGGGAGTTGTGTTCGTCGGGAGCAGGCGCGGAAGAGGTTCAAGAGATCTGGTTTTCTTGTATCGGTTGGTTCCCGGGGCACTGTCCGGCATGCCGGGGAGCCGGGGTCGGTCGGACGGCAAAAGACCGGGACGGTGACGCCGTCCGGGATATTTATGCTACAAATGATTTAAATTGTAGTACTTAATATTAAAATTATCAAAATATATGGTACTCGTCATGATATCTCTACCTGGTGGGCGGTGGCGGAACCTCCTGTTCCTCGGCCCGGGCCGCGGAAGGGTGTGGCCACCTCACCGGGCTTTCGGGGTCATCGCCGCCGCCTGCCGAATCGCCCTGCACGGCCAGCGGGGCAGAGGTGACTGACCATGAAGAAATGTATTCAATCCGAGAAAGGTGAGATCCTCCTCGACACCGACCGTGACGTCTGGCTCTACCTCGCACCACGGGGCGGCAACGCAGGCAGGGCATTCGGGCGCGGAAGCGATCTCTACCTGCACGAAGAAGAGGGGCTGCCGGACATCTACTACATCCATACTTGGTCGACTACTACATCCATACCTGGTCGATGGTGCCCGGCGAAGACGAACAGATCCAGCCCATCTCCATCGTCTCCGCCGAAGGAGTTTCTGGAGTCGCGGGGGCTCGTGCTTGCCGCATACCCGAAGCAGCGGGGGAGCGAGGTACTGCGGTCATACGGTTACGGCATCGCGGAAAAGTTCTGAACATGCCGGCAGGGCACTACTTGATCGCCGACCTTTCGGGCTCCTGCGGGAGATCGTGGCGGCCGAACGGGATGCGATGGTGCATCCCGTCTGAATCGCCACCACCCTCTTTCTCCGGCGGGGGGCCGCGCTCTGTTCTGATCCGACTCCCGTCTCGTTATTCTATTTTGAGCAAGGGGTCGGCCGGTATCGGCTGTTCGTTTGGATATGCCTGCGAAACATCGATACGTATCTTAGTTTCATCCCCTTTATTTGCAGAACGCGAATAGATAGATAGACCGGTGAATACCCCCATGCACGAATCAGCACTTGTCCGGTTCAGAAGCGAGATCCGGCACTTCTATGTTGTTACCATCGCGAACGTCGCCTTTGCCGCAGTTGTGATGGCGCTCGGCATCAGCGTGCTCGTCGGAGAGGCGGTCTCTATGTACGAGACCTTCTCCACCGCACTGTACGTGATCTATTCCCCTGTCGTCCTGTTCGTCGCACTTGTCGCCACCCTTATGGGCCTTCGCTGGATTCTCACCAGCATCAGGATATTCGAAGGGACCGAGGCGATCAAAGATGATCTGGATGAGAAGGGAAGCGAGGTCTCGGACGAGGCTCTCACCCGCCTCATCGTAAGCATGCTCTCGCATTACCGCGACAACCGGGCAACCATCCGCACCATGATCCTGGTCTGCACGCTCGGCGGCGTCTGCTCGTTTCTCCTCGGGATCTTCGGCAGCCTGGAACATCTCGCCATCTCAGCGGACGGCATCTCCTTCACCCTCAACAACTACCGGGTCATCCCGTTCATGCTCCTCACGCTCGGAATTGCCCTCACCAGTCTCGCCTCCTCGTACTACTTCTCCCGGTTCGCAAAAGTCTGGGACGAGCGCCTCGACGAGATCGAGGAGTCCGAGGCTCTCCTGAAAGAAACGCTGGAGCTGGATCGGCGATGAGCGGGCGCAGGACGGCGTTTGAGATCTACTGGGAGATCCTGATCTTCTGCAGAACGCCGCAGTCGTTTACCGGCATCATCAACCGATGCGACCTGAACTCAAAGACCGGGCAGGAGTATCTCCGGTTTCTCGTAGAAAAAGAGTATCTCGTTGAGATGGCCGAGGGGGACAAGACCCGGTACCTTGCCACCGAGAAGGCCGGGGAGTACACCGCGCTCTTTAGTTCGCTCTATCGCAAACTCTTCGATGCCCCTCCCCGGTTCAAACTGTGAGGGCAGCCCGAGATTACCGGCAGAGCGGCGTGAGTTTCTCGATCAACCGCTCCACCTGCCGGACGGCCGTCCCGATGTAGGCGTCCGGGTCGAGGAGGGCGTCGAGTTCCTCGCGGGTGACGAACTTCGTGACCTCGGCTCGCTCGCCGAGCACCTGGCTGAGGTCGCGGTCTTCGGCGAGGGCCTGCATGCTCGCCGTCCGCATCGCCTCGTGGGCCTCCTGCCGGTTCATGCCCCGCTTCGTGAGGTCGATCATCACCGACTCGGCGAGGTTCACGCCCCGGAGCATCATCAGGTTCTTCCGGATATTTGCCTTGTTGAACTCCAGGCCTTCCATCACGCCGATCATCACGTTCAGGATGTGGTCGGCGAGCACCGACGCCTCGGGGAAGAGCACCCGCTCGGGGGAGGAGTTCGTCAGGTCGCGCTCGTCCCAGAGGACGTTGTTCTGCAGGGCGGGTTCGACCGCGGAACGGACGATCCGGGCAAGGCCGCAGACCTGCTCGCTCTTGATCGGGTTTCTCTTGTGGGGCATCGTGCTCGAACCCACCTGCTTCTTCCCGAACGCCTCCGCAAGCTCCCCGATCTCGGAGCGCTGCATCAGCCGGAGTTCAAGGCCGATCTTGTCGAGCGTGGTCGCGACGTTCGCGAGGAGCATGAAGTACTCCGCGTAGCGGTCCCGCGCGATGATCTGGTTGGAGACGTCCACGGCCCCGATCCCGAGGAACTCCATCATCGTCTCCTGGACCTCGATGCCGGCATCCCCGAGGGCTGCCTGGGTGCCTACGGCACCGGTGAACTGCCCGACGACGACCCGCGGGCGCATCTGGCGGAGCCGCTCGATGTGGCGGGAGACCTCGCTCGCCCAGATCGCGAACCGGAGGCCGTAGGTCGTCGGGACCCCGATCTGCCCGTGGGTGCGGCCGGCGCAGACCAGGGTCTTCGTCTCGGCGCTCCGGGCGAGAAGCACGCCGAGGAGTTTACCGAGTTTCTCCTCGATGAGCATGAGGCTCTCGCGGACCTGCAGGGCGGTCGCCGTATCCAGGATGTCATTCGAGGTCGCGCCGTAGTGGATCCACCTGCCCGCGTCGCCGCAGACCTCGGTGACGGCCTTGACGATTGCCATCATGTCGTGGTTGATCTCGGCCTCGATCTCCTTCGCCCGCTCAAGGCGGGCCTCCGGCGCGCGGGCCGCGATCGTCTCCGCATCCTCGCGGGGGATCATCCCGTGCGCCGCCTCGGCCCGGGCCAGCGCCACTTCGGCCGTGACGATCGCCCGGAACCTGTTCTCTTCGCTCCAGACGGCGCGCATCTCCGGTGTGCCGTACCGGTAGTCGAGGGGATGGATTGCCATAGTGGAGAAGTGTTGGCATTCTCGCTACAAAAAAGGGGGTGCCGCCCCTCTCCCCGCGTCGCAGGGCTCGCCGTCATATCCACTCTCTCTTTTTGAAGTAGAGAAGCATCGCGGCCGCGACGCCTACCATGAGGAGGAGGACCACGGTGAACCCCCAGGGGGAACTCACAACCGGGAGGTTCGTGAAGTTCATCCCGTAGAACCCGGTGATGAAGCTTAAGGGGATGAAGATGCTCGCGACGATGGTGAGGATCGTCGTGATCTCGGCGAGCCTGTTGTTCTGGTTCGAGGTATGGAGGTCCATCACGCCGGAGAGCGTATCTCTGGTATACTCCGCAACCTCTGCCGCCTGGATGCACCGATCGTAGATATCCCGGAAGTACGGGATCGTCTCCTTCCGGACAAGGCTCAACTCCCGGCTTGCGAGCGACCCGAGAACCTCGCGTGCCGGGACGGCCGCTCTCCGAATGGTCAGGAGGTCTTCTTTGAGATCGTAGATCTGCTTTAAGGCAAGCGGATCCGCGGAAGCCAGAACCCTGCCCTGGAGGTCTTCCACCCGGTCGTCGACTGCGTCGAGGATGGTGAGGTAGACACTCACGATGGCGTCAAGGAGCGTGT
>JAQVVW010000135.1:0-4249 GCA_028698765.1 Methanoculleus sp.
GCCCTACATCTCCGGGAAAGACAGCATGTATAACGACTTCTCGGGGTTCGACGCGGACTCTAACCCCGTCAAGGTCTCCGTACTCCCGACGCTCCTCATCTCCTCGATAGGCATCCACCCCGATGTCGCCACCGCGGTATCGATGGACGCGAAGTTCGACGGCGACCTCGTCTACGTCGTCGGGGAGACCAACGAGGAGCTCGGCGGGTCGGAGTACCTGGCGCACCTCGGTGCCCGGGGAGGTGCGGTCCCGGCCCTCGATATCGAGACGGCAAAGGAGCGGTATGAGAGGATGACCGACGCGATCGAGAAAAAGATCGTCGCCTCCGCCTTCCCCGTGACGCACGGGGGCCTCCTCGTCGCCCTCGCAAAGACCGCGATCGCAGGAAGGGTCGGCATGGATATCACCATACCCGGCGGCATGCGCCCGGACTGCTACCTCTTCTCTGAGTCGCTCGGCCGCCTCATCGTCACGGTCGCCCCCAACGACCGGGAGGCGTTCGAGGAGCTCTTCGGCGGTGACGCGCACCTCCTCGGCCGCGTCGACGGCACGCTCTTCCGGGTATCGGCAGGAGAAGAGACCCTCATTGAGCAGCCCATCACGGCAATGGAAGCAGCATACAAGGCACCTTTCGGGGGGTACTGAGATGGCCGGCACATATACCACCAGGACCACGGCAAAGGCCCTCATCATGAGCGGCTACGGCATCAACTCCGAGATGGAGACGGAGGTCGCCCTGATGCGGGCCGGGATGGCATCCGACATCGTCCACATCAACGACCTCATCGCGGGCGAGAAGACCCTCGCCGACTACCGGTTGATGGTCTTCCCCGGCGGGTTCTCCTACGGCGACGACACGGGTGCCGGCAACGCCTACGCAAACCGCGTGAGAAACAACCTCTGGAGCGACGTCGAAGAGTTCCTCGCGGGAGACAACCTCGTCCTCGGCATCTGCAACGGTTTCCAGATCCTCGCAAACCTCGGCCTGATCCCCGCGTTCGAGCAGGTTCGTCCCCGCGAGATCGCCCTGATGCCGAACCGGAAGGGCGTGCTGGAGTGCCGTTTCGTCACGCTCAAACCGGCGGTGGAGAACCTCTGGACGAAGGGTATCACGCACCTCTACTGCCCGGTCTCCCACGGCGAAGGGAACTTCTCCTGCTCGGAAGAGACCTTAAATCGGATCGAGCGTGAGAAGATGGTCGCGTTCCGCTACTGCCGTGACGACCTCTCCCCCGCAGGAGGGGAGTATCCATACAACCCGAACGGTTCGCTCGCGGACATCGCCGGGATCACCTCGGCGGACGGCAGGGTTCTCGGCCTGATGCCGCATCCCGAGCGGGCCATGGAGTTCGTGAACCTCTACGACTGGCCGACCCGAAAAGAGCACCTGCGGCGCGAGGGAAAACCCCTGCCCACCGAGTCGATGAACATGCAGATCTTCCGCAACATCGTCGCATACTTCGGGGAATAATCTTCCCGGGAATACTTTTTTCAGGATCCCGGGCGTCCGGATGGTATCCCGGCCCACGCTGAAGAGGGCGTGAGAGCCGGTTCATCCCGCGTGGGCGGGGTACATCGGGCGGCGACGGAAAGTTTGAGGTAGTAGGGAAAAAGAGGAAATACGATGAGTACACACCAGGAGACGGTCGGGGAGGAGAACGGAGAGGTATGGGAGCTGCGGCTCTACGTCGCAGGCCAGACCCCTAAATCACTCGCAGCATTCGCGAACCTGAAGAAGTTCTGCGAGGAGCATCTTGCCGGCCGATACCGGATCGAGGTGATCGATCTTCTTGAACAGCCTCAGCTCGCGAGAGGCGACCAGATCTTTGCCGTCCCCACGCTGGTCCGGAAACTTCCCGAGCCCTTGCGAAAGATAATCGGCGATCTCTCAAATACGGAGAAGGTTCTGGTCGGCCTCGATCTGCGGCCGGGGAATAAAACCTAGATTCTAAGGGGGTTGACCGAGTGAGTAACGAGAGCGACAATCAGGGCCGGAACAGGCCGTTGACCGCGGAAGAGTTCGAAGCGGCACTGAAGAGTACGGACTCCCGCTACACTCTGCGGCTCTACGTAGCCGGGATGACCCCGCGGTCACAGAGGGCGATCGAGAACATCAAGAACATCTTTGAGGCGAGTTACAAAGGAAATTACGATCTTGAGGTGATCGACATCTACCAGCACCCCGAACTGGCAAAAGATGCCCAGATCCTCGCAGTGCCCATGCTCATCAAGCAGCTTCCCCTGCCCATCAGGAGGCTGATCGGGGATATGTCGGACGAAGATCGTGTCCTTGTCGGGCTCGGGATCAAACAGCTGGAGTGACTGTGCGCTCCACCGGAAACTACTCTGCAGAGAACTCACCCAACATGAACACTCCCCGATTACCGCGAGAGGAAGAACTCCTCCGTGTGCTGGAAGAACTCTATGGGGGCTTTACAGAGGCCGAGGAGACCCTTTCGGCGATCCGGAGGGGGGAGGTCGATGCCTTCCTCGTCTCGACGGACGAGGGCGAGAAGGTCTATACCTTAAACACCGCCGAACATCCCTACCGTGTACTCGTCGAGCAGATGCGGGAAGGGGCTGTGACACTTTCTGCCGACGGCACCATTCTCTACTGCAACGAGTCGTTCGCCCGGCTTCTCGGTATGCCCCATCAGAGCCTGATGGGAGAGCCGATCCACGCCTTCATCGCGCCTGCCCGTGCAGAGAGGTTCCGGAGGATGATAGAGGACGGGAACCCCTCCGGCACCGCGGACGAGAGCCTGCTCCAGGCGCATGGCGGAACCCTGGTTCCGGTGCACCTCTCCCTGAAACTCCTGCAGATGGACGGGCTGCAGGTCTTCTCCCTGGTTGCCACGGACCTGACCGGGCAAAAGCAATCGGAAGAACTTCTCAGGAGAGCCTACGCCGAACTCGAGACCCGGGTGAAAGAGCGAACCGCAGAGCTTGCCAGGTCCAACCAGGCCCTCCGCGAGAGCGAGGAGCGGCTGGCGATGGCTCTCGATGCCGCCAGTCTCGCACCCTGGGAGATCGATCTGGCCTCCGGGAAGGTCATTCCCTCCGAAGCGCTGGTGAAGTTGTGGGGCGTCCCCGATGCCGGTGCACTGCAGACCCGCGACGATTGGGGGGCCTTCACCGTACAGGAGGACCGGCCACGGATCCAGCAGGCCATAGATGAAGCCATCGGCCGGAATGGCGAATATATGGCTGAATTCCGCATTCGCCGCGCATCCGACGGCTCCATCCGCTGGATTGCAAGCCGGGGCCTGGTGCTCCGGGACCAGGAAGGGCGGCCTCATCGCCTCATCGGCGTAGCCGCCGACGTCACCGAACAGAAGCGTGCCGAGGAGGAGCGGGTCAGGCTTCATCACGAGCTCGAGAGTGCGCACCGGGAGGCGAACCTCTACCTGGATATCCTGACGCACGATATCGGCAACACCGAGAACGTCTCGAACCTCTACGCTGAACTGCTCCTTGCCACCCTCGACGGCGAAGCGGCCGGTTATGCAGAAAAACTCAAGCGGAGCATCGGAAAGAGCATCGAGATCCTGGGCATCGTCTCAAAGATCCGGAGAATCCATTATGGGCTACCTGAAATCCGGCCGGTCGATCTCGATGCGGTCATCCGCGGCGAGATTGGCCGGCATCCCGACAGCAGTATCGACTACGCCGGTGCTTCACCCCTCGTGCTGGGTGACGAGCTCCTCCCGGAGGTCTTCTCAAACCTGATCGGCAACGCCGTCAAGCACGGCGGTCCCGACGTCGCGATCACCATCCAGACGGAGGATGCGGGGGAGTCTGTGCGGGTGACGGTGGCGGATACCGGCCCCGGTGTTCCGGACGCGGATAAGGAGGCGATCTTCCACCGCTATGAGAAGAAGCAGCGAGGCGTCGGCGAGGGGCTCGGGCTCTACCTGGCCCAGATCCTGGTCGAACGTTACGGTGGCAGGATCTGGGCCGCCGATCGGGTGCCGGGCCGCCCGGAGTGCGGCGCAGCGTTCCAATTCACGCTGAAAAAGGCCTGAACACTGTGCCCGTCCCGGACCGGGAAGGCTCCGGGCGAGATTGTGTCTCTGCGCGGTTCCATCGGGGATACGGCTCCCTCCGGGCGTCCTGTACGGGGTAACGAAGCACCGGGTCACCAGATTTCGGGGTAATGTATATGGTAAATACAGATCATCAAAAGAATATGGATCAGGCTGCAGGTGCTCCGGCACCGTCCGGGGATACCGAATTCGCTCTGGCAAA
>JAQVVW010000135.1:4259-5160 GCA_028698765.1 Methanoculleus sp.
AAAGGTGCCGAGCGGCATCCACGGTCTTGACGAGATCACCGCCGGCGGGCTCCCGAAGGGGCGGCCGACGCTGGTCGTTGGAAAGGCCGGGAGCGGGAAGACGCTCTTTGCCATGCAGTTCCTGGTAAGCGGGGCGACGCAGTACAACGAGCCCGGCGTCTTCGTCTCTTTTGAGGAGACGGCGGAGGACCTGGTCAAGAACGTCCACTCCCTCGGCTTCGATCTTCCCGGGCTGATCGCGCAGGAGAAACTCGCGATCGACTATGTCCGGATCGAGAAGAGCGAGATCGAGGAGACCGGCGAGTACAACCTCGACGGGCTCTTCATCAGGCTTGCTTACGCGATCGATTCCATCGGGGCGAAACGCGTGGCGCTCGATACCATCGAAGTCCTCTTCTCGGGCCTCTCAAACGAAGGCATCATCCGCGCCGAGCTCCGCCGGCTCCTCTCCTGGCTCAAGGAGAAGGGTGTTTCGGCAGTCGTGACCGGCGAGAGCGGCCAGGGCGAAAGCCTGACCCGGCACGGTCTCGAGGAGTACGTCTCCGACGCCGTCATCTTCCTCGACCACCGGGTAACCAACCAGATCTCGACCCGGCGCCTGCGCGTTGTCAAATACCGCGGCTCCACTCACGGCACAAACGAGTATCCGTTCCTGATCACGGGCAACGAAGGTATCGTCATCATGCCGGTGACCACCCTCGGCCTCGACCACGAAGCCCTCGAAGACCGGGTCTCCACCGGCATCGAACGGCTCGACGCGATGCTCGACGGCAGAGGTTACTTCCGGGGTTCAAGCGTCCTGATATCAGGCGCGCCGGGCACCGGCAAGACGAGTTTCGCCGCTGCCTTCGCAGACTCGGTCTGCCGGCGGGGTGAGCGGTGTCTCTACTTCGCCTTTGAA
>JAQVVW010000136.1 GCA_028698765.1 Methanoculleus sp.
AGTCCGCGATCTTCTTTCCGAGCAGGTAGGTGACCGGCACCATCGCCGCGCCCATCAGCGGCGGGACCCACGACGCCACCACCATGATCTCCGGCCGCGTCGCTGCGCCGGTAAGGACGCAGAGCGTCGATATGATCTCGATGAAGAGCGGCCCCCAGTAGATGACGTCGCCGGTCGGGTAGAGCGTCATCGCATCGAACCAGGCGTAGCCGGGAAAGTTGGCAACGGTCTGTTCGACCTGGCGGATGTTGTACCAGGCGTCGTTTTCCAGGAGATTGACACCTTCGGCGGTCACCAGACCCTCCGAAGGGATACCCCGCGTCCAGAACGCGAGCAGGGTGAACAGGATGATAAAACCGATGATGATATATGGTTGGTACTTCTTGAGATCCATCTGAGCCATCGGACACTCCTTGTTACGAATCTGTTTCCCTTCGAACCATTAATAACCTTGGCGTATCCGCGGCGCCGGAAAAAGAGCGGATTTCAGCGTGTTCCCGTCACCCGCTCGAAGATCCTCTCGAACGCCTCGGCCTTCTTCTTCCAGCTGTGCTCCTCGATCCCGGGGCGGGTACACTCCGGGGCGAGTGCCAGTTCGTCGACCCTGTCGAGAAACTCAACTCTATCCCGGTAGACGGAGATATGGTCGCCGCCCATCCGGAGCATATCGGGGATAGGGGTCGAGAGGATCGGTTTTCCGCATGCCGAGTACTCGAAGTACTTGTTCGGGAGGGCGATATCGACCCACTGGGGGGGAGAGAGCGGGATGAGGCAGAGGTCCATCGGCGCGATGTAGCCGGGGAGGTCGCGGTAGTCGACGGCGCCGGTGAAGTGCACCCGGGCGGCGACCCCGAGCCGGGCGGCGAGTGCCTGCAGTTCGTCCAGATAGCCGGTGAAGAGCGAACCGCCGACGATCAGGAGTTCGGCGTTCGGGTGCCGCTCGAGAACCTTCGGGAACGCCCGGATAACCTCGTCGAGGGAATACCACCGTTCGACCGCCCCGGCAAACCCGAGCACGAAGGCATCGGGGGCTATCCCGAGGGCGGAGCGCATCGCCTCCCCGTCCATCGGGCGGAAGAGGTCGGTGTCGACGCCGTTCGTGATTAGTTCGGCCTCGTAGCCGTACCCCCTGAGTTTCTCGACGAGGCCGGGGGAGACCGTCGTGACGACGTCGCTGTGGTCGAGGTTGTAGCGGGTGATAGCGAGGACGCCTTCCCGGAGCAGCCACTTGACGGCGGGGTTTTTGTAGTAGGCGGCGGCGGAGTCGGGGAACCAGTCTTTGAGGTCGAAGACCACCGGGGCGCCGTACTTCTCTGCCGCCCGGACCATCGCCGTCCCCGCGAGGACGTGGGCGCCGACGACGACGTCGATCTCGTGGTCGCGGATGATCTCGCTGATGACCCGGTAGTGGCAGGGTGCGTTCAGGGTGTAGTGGAGGAAGGGGCTCTCGACGGGAAACCGCGTTGCCTCGTGGACGTGAAGAAGGGTCTCGCGCTCCTTGCCCCGGCTGACATGGAAGTGCGGCACATGAACCTCGTGCCGGGTGGCGAGCACCTCGAATATGTTGTGGTGCCTCGAGGGGATCGGGTGGTGGATGTAGTCTTGTGTGGAGACGAGGAGGATCTTCATTGTTATCGTGGGTTATGAGGCTCTTAGAGTTCCCGCACCATATCGCAGATATACGCCAGTTCTTCGTCCGTCACCGACGGGTGAACGGGCAGGCTCACGACCGATGCCGCGAGTTCGTCCGATACCGGGCAGGAGGCGTGCGTGTTCTCATAGACCGGCTGCCGGTTGACGGGGATGGGGTAGTGGACGGCGGTCCCGATCCCCTTATCCGCGAGGGCGCCCATGAACGCATCCCGTGAGAGCGCGTAACCGTCGGGGACCTTCACGACGTACTGGTGGTAGACGTGCCGGACGTCCGGCGCGACATAGGGCGTGACAAGCCCCGTCCCCGCGAGGTGGCGGTCGAGGTAGCGGGCGTTATGAATCCGGCGCCTGTTGAACCCCTCGAGCCGCCCGAGCTGCACGAGGCCGATCGCGGCGTCGATGTTCGTCATCCGGTAGTTGTAGCCGATGACCGAGTGAAGGTACTTCTTGCTCTGGCCGTGGTTGATGAGGAGCCGGACCTGCTCCGCGAGGGTGTCGTCGTCGGTCGTGACCATGCCCCCCTCGCTGGTGGTCATGTTCTTTGTGGGGTAGAACGAGAAGCAGCCGAGGTCGGCGAGACTCCCCGCCCGCTTCCCGTGGTATTCCGCGCCGTGCGCCTGGGCCGCGTCCTCGATGAGGATGAGGTTATGGTCGTCGCAGACCTCGCGGACGGCAGCGACGTCAAACGGCTGCCCGAAGAGGTGGACGCCGATGACCGCCCGGGTCTCGGGCCGGATGAGGGCCGCGACCGAGTCGGGGTCGATGTTGAACGTCTCCGGATCGACATCCGCAAAGAGCGGCGTCGCCCCGCACATCGAGACAGCGGATGCCGTCGCAAAGAACGTGAACGCCGGGACGATCACCGAGTCCCCCGGCCCGACGCCGGCGGCGAGGAGAGCCGCATGGAGCGCCGCGGTGCCCGAGTTGACGCCGACGGCGTGGGCGGCACCGCAGTAGTCCGCGAACCGCGACTCGAACTCCGTGACGACCGAGCCCTGGGCGAGCATCCCCGACCGCATCACATCGGCGACGGCCTCGATCTCCTCCTCGCCGACGAGCGGCCGGGCGACGGGGATCTTCACCGGCACCGCCTCGCTTCAGGGGGGAGCGGCCGGAACCGTGCCGGTGCTCCCACCGCGAGCATCCCGGGCGGGACATCCTTCGTCACCACCGCGCCCGCGGCGACGAACGCCCCCTCACCGACGGTGACGCCGGGGAGGATCGTTGCGTTCGCACCGATGACCGCGTCGTCCCCGATCACCGGCCCCCGGAGGGACTCGTGCGGGCCGGGCGGGTAGCGATCGTTCGTCAGCACGGTGTTCGGGCCGACGAAGACCCGGTCGCCGATCCGGGCGCCGGTGGGAATGTAGACCAGGCTCTGGAGCCGGACATCGTCGCCGATCGTGCAGTCGCCCTCGATCACCGCCGCCGTCCCGATCGCGACGCGGTCGCTGATGGTGGTCTTCTCGCGGATCAGCACGTTATGGCCGGTCTGGAAGGCATCGCCGATCACGACGTCGCAGTAGATGATCGTGCCCGACCGGAGGACGGCGTTCCTCCCGATGGTGGTGCCGGGGTAGTCGCTCTCTCCCATCCGGTCGCGGGAGGGAAACCCGAGGGTCACCGGCTCGAATATCGTCGCCCCCTCGCCGAGGGCGTTACGTCCGTACTCTATCATTCAACCGTCACGCTCTTTGCCAGGTTCCGCGGTTTGTCGACGTCTCTTTGCAGCGCACAGGCGGTGTGATAGGCGAGCAGCTGCAGGACGACCGACGCGGTCAGCACCTGCACCAGGTAGTGTGTGTTCGGAATGGGGATGAAGATGTCCACGATCTCGGCGAGTTCCGTATCCCCGGCAACCCCGAGGGCGATGACCGGGGCTCTCCTTGCCTTCATCTCCTTGATGTTCGACGCCATCACGCCGTAGGTCGGGCCCGGGGTGCAGATGGCGACGACCGGTGTCTCCTCCGTGAGGAGGGCGAACGGCCCGTGCTTCAGTTCTCCCGCCGCATACCCTTCGGCGTGGACGTAACTGATCTCCTTCATCTTCAGGGCGCCTTCCATCGAGACCGGGTAGAACGGCCCTCTTCCCACGAAGAAGACGTGTTCGGCCTTCGCGCAGAGGGCGACCGCCTCGTGGATGTCCTGGAGGAGGACGTCACCGATGGCCAGGTGCGCGTGCGAGAGGGCATCGTCGAACGCCCCCTCACAGCGGAGGTTGACGATCTGCATCAGCGCCGCAAGCTGCGCCGTGTAGGACTTGGTCGCGGCGACGCCGATCTCGGGGCCGGCCCGCATCAAGAAGGTCTCGTCCGCAACCCGGGTGACCGTGCTCCCCTGCATATTGGTGATGGCGAGCGTCGGGCAGTTGCGGGCTTTCGCCATCTTCAGGGCGGCGATTGTATCCGCCGTCTCCCCCGACTGCGAGACCGCGATCACGAGGCCGTGGAGGGGCGGGGTGAAGTACTTGAACTCCGACCCCACCTCGACCCGCACCGGTATGCCGCAGAGCGGTTCGGCCAGGTACTTGAAGATCAGGGCGGTGTGGTAGGACGTCCCGCACGCGACCAGGGTGATCTCATCGGCTTCCCGGATCATCTCTCGCACGTGGTCGTCGATGCCTGCCCGGATCGTCTCATAGAAGGACTGGGGCTGCTCGTAGATCTCCTTTAGCATGTAATGGGCGAACCCGCCCTTCCGGGTATCCTCGACGCACCAGTTGATCAGTTCGATCGGGCGCTCCACTGTCTGGCCGTCGTGGTAGATGGTGTAGCAGCCGCCGGGCGTGAGATCGGCGACGTCGCCGTCTTCGAGGAAGATCACGCGTTCGGTGTACTCGAGGAGCGGCGTCATATCCGAGGCGGCAAAGACTTCGGCATCCCCGACGCCGAGGACGAGCGGGCTCGCATCCCGTGCGGCGACGATTCTCTGGGTATTCTCTGCGATCACGAGGACGGCGTATGAACCCCGGAGCAGGGGCAGGGTCGCGTTGACCGCCGCGAGGAGATCTCCGTCGTAATGCTCCTCGATGAGGTGGGCGATCACCTCGGTGTCGGTCTCCGACCGGAACGTATGGCCGCGCTCTTCAAGCTGCCGTTTCAGTTCGCCGTAGTTCTCGATGACCCCGTTATGCACCACGGCGATCCTTCCCAGGCAGTCGGTGTGCGGGTGGGCGTTGAGGTCGTTCGGCTCGCCGTGGGTGGCCCACCGGGTGTGCCCGATCCCGGTGGATCCGGCGAGATGGGCAGCTCCGGCCTCGCCGTCTGAGATGCGGCCGTTCTTCTTGTAGACCTCGACCGCACTCCCGACCGTCGCGAGCCCGAATGAGTCGTAGCCCCGGTACTCGAGCCGCTTCAACCCCTGGATCAGGATGGGCGTTGCCTCCCGTCTCCCGATATAGCCGACGATCCCGCACATCTACATCACCCGCGTGCCGTCCTCGATGAGGCCGACCACCGTCTTCCGCTCACCGACGGTGACATTGTTACCCGCGATGCAGTT
>JAQVVW010000137.1 GCA_028698765.1 Methanoculleus sp.
GTCTCGTTCAAGGCGGAGTACGAGCAGGCGGCGGCGTGCGCACGGGAGACCGGACTCCCGTTCCGGGAGGTCGCCGGGACGGTCGAGGCGGCCGCACGCAGCCTCTTCGCCGGGCGGGGTGTGCTCCTGTGAAGACCGACCGGGTCAGCACGGGGAACCCGGCACTCGACGACCTGTTCGGCGGCGGGCTCGAGAGGCGGGCGATAACCCAGATCTACGGCGAGCCCGCGAGCGGGAAGAGCACCCTCTGCCTGATGGCGGCGGTGGCCTCTCTCCGGGCGGGGAACTCGGTCGTCTACATCGACACCGAAGGGTTCTCGGTCGAGCGATTCAGCCAGGTGGCCGGGGAGAGCGCCGGGGCGCTTGCCGACCGGCTCTACCTCTTCGAGCCGCTCGACTTTGCCCAGCAGGGGACGATGATCGCCGATACCGAAGGGCTCCTCAGGAAAGACGGCCACGCTCCCGTGGGGCTGCTGGTGATGGACTCGGCCACCGCCCTCTACCGGACGGAACTCGATCTCGGGCGGGAGGCGATACGGAAACTCTCGCACCACATGATCAAACTCCTCGGCCTCGCAAAGAAGTACGATATCCCCGTCCTGATCACGAACCAGATCTACATGGACATCGAGCGCGACCGTGCGGAGGGGCTCGGTGGGACAGGGCTCGAACACCTCTCGAAGGCCATCATACGGCTTGAAAAGAAGGATGGGGTGCGGCGGGCGATACTCCGGAAGCACCGGTCACGCCCCGAGGGGCTTATGTTCGATTTTGTACTGACCGAAGACGGGATCAGAACGGTATAACGCCGGAAAAGACCGTCTCGGCGGGGCCTTCCATCGTGACGGTCTCCCCGAACCGTATCACGAGCGGGCCGCCTCTCGTCTCGACCCGCACCGTCTCGCCGACTTTGCCGAGATGCCGGGCGACCGCGGCGGACGCCGTCGCGCCGGTCCCGCAACTCTCGGTCTCTCCCTCGACGCCGCGCTCGAACGTCCGTATCCGGATCATGTCGCCGCCTGCCTCTTCGACGAAGTTGACGTTCGCGCCCTCGGGGAAGGTGGGGTGGTTCCGGATCGCCGGGCCGACAATGCCGATCTCGACGGCGCCGATCTCTTTTACAAAGACGACCGCGTGGGGAACCCCGGTGTTTGCGGCGTAGACGGTGAAACCCCGGATCTCCTCTCTGTATTCACCGTTCCCGGTGGCCGGGACGGCGCTCCGCTCGAACGCGGGCGTCGGCATGGTGATCGCCGCGGTGAACTCGTCGTCCGTGTAGCCTGCCGAGACCTGAACGATCCCGGCCCCGGTCTCGACCGAGCAGGACTCTTTGACGTAGCCGGCATCGTAGGCATACTTCGCGAGGCACCTGATACCGTTCCCGCACATCGCGGCCTCGCTCTCGTCGGGCTGAAAGAGTCGCATCCGGACGTCGGCGCTATCCGACGCCTGGAGGAAGAGGATACCGTCGGCGCCGATGCCGAACCTGCGGTCGCAGAAGAGCGCCGCGAACCCTCCCTTCATATCCTCGGGGATGATCTCCCCTTTAAGTTCGTCGATCAGAACGAAGTCGTTGCCGTTTCCGTGCAGTTTGGTGAACGCGATCTCCATGGATAGTAGCCTCTCCTGTAAGTATGGGAACGACGGGTGATAAACCGTGGGGATTGGAGGGAGAACTCATGCAGGCGCGAGGATGGAACGGAGCCGCACCTTACAATACTTATATACCCCTCCCGGAACCAGAATATAGGTGCGTATGGCCATGAAACTCAAACTCCTGGATCTGACCGACGACAGGGCCCGGATCCTCTTTGAAGGCGAAGGCAACACCTATATCGACGCGCTCGCCGCCGAACTCATCCACGATCCACAGGTGGACGTGGCGCAGCGCAAGCAGGCATTCCGGTTCACGGACCCCGAACTGCTCGTCACCACGGTCGGCGGTCGCCCACCTCTTCTTGCAATCACCGACGCGGCAAAGCGGCTCTCCGGCTACGCCGGTGAACTCCTCCAGCAGATGGAGAACCTCAAGACCGCTTAATTGCCCTGAATTAGAGCACCGAAGGCTTCGCCGGGTTGCCCGGGAAGTCTTCCCGTCATCGCAGAGCAGGTGCTCGGCGTGGTCGGGTATACAGGACGGGTGATCCCGGTCAGGGACGATACCGTCTCCCCTGTCGTCAGCCGCGGCTCGATCTCCTTCCGGGAGGACCGGCCGCAGGCATCTGCGGAGATCGACCCCTGACACGCTCCGCCGCGAACTCGCAGCGAGCGGTCTCGCCCACACCCGTTTCCGGGAAGAAGAGAAGGGGATGTGGGTGGAGATCAGAAAAGACGCGATCAGTCCGCACGCTCGGTGAAGATGATCGTCCCGGCGATCCGGGTGATCTTGATCTTCACCGTCTGGCCCGGTTTTGCATTCGCAACGTACATCGTGTAGCGGTCCAGTTTCACCACGCCGTCGCCGCGCTTCGAGAGGAACTGCGGGGTGACGTCCATGATCGCGCCCTCGGTCGGCTTCGACGCTGCGGAGGAATCGACCGTCGCTTTTCGCTTCCGCACCGGCCGGTGGCCGCCGCAGGCGTCGCACCGGAGCGTCAGGACCCGCTCGGTCTTGACCAGGCGGGTGTCGGGCTTCCCGCACTCCGAACAGATGACGTAGTCGTCGACATAACTCTTGATGATCATGGTGATCTGCTCCTGCTCGAACTTCCCGGAGAAGACCGCCCGCGTCCCCTCCACCTTGCCGGCGGTGCCGAGCTCGCCGAGGAGGTGCTTCATCAGGTGTTCCTGGTCGCGCCGGAGGGTACTCGCGATCTCGGCGAAGTTCTCAAGGACCGTGGTCTTCCCCTCGATGAAGACACGGGCGGGCGGAATCGTGAACCGGTCCTCGAACTCCGTCGGCTCCGTGATATTGGTATACGCCTTCTTCAGAAGGTCTTCGTATGACGGGCTCATACTCAGGTATTGGTCGTACCACGTCAAAAAGTGAGTACCTCAAGAGGGCCTGCATCAAGCTTATGCAGGCAGGCGACCCCTCGCCGGGATGAAACATCAGGTCATCGGGACGGTCGTCATCGCTCCTGAACGGCTATCCCTTTCTCCGCCCGGCGGACGAGATCGGCGAGCGCTTCCGCCCCCTTCCCCTTCCGCGCATCCCCCGCCGTGAACGCAGCCGCGCCCCGGACGTCGGCGCCCCGGCCCGCAAACATCGTCTTCAGGGTCTCAAGCGTCTTCCCCGGCGACCCGCCGGAGGTGCAGAAGACGATCGCGGGTTTCCCCTCGATGCCTGCGAGAGCGCTGATCGCCGCGTTGATCGCGGGGGTCGGGCTCCCGGCCCAGACGGGGGTCCCGACGACGACGGTGTCGTAGGCGGCAACGTCGATCGCAGCAGGCTCGATCGCGGCGAGCCCCTTCTTCATAGCCAGGCGGCCACCTTTGAGGTACATGCCGATCTTCGAGTAGTGCGCGAGATCTTTCACCTCGACGAGATCGCCGCCGACCAGGGAGGAGAGCCGCTCGGCGACCGCCCGGGTGTTGCCGGTCCCGGAGTGGTATACGATGCAGACGGTCATACCGGAGGGTGGCGGTGCTGACTATAAACGGGTATCGGCGGGGAAAAAAGAGAGTTATTTCTTGAACTGCGGCATGAACGAACGGATCTCCGCACCAACCTCTTCGATCAGGTGCTCCTCGTCCGCCCTTGTCAGCGCGGTGAAGACCGGGCGGTTCACCAGGTTCTCAAGCATCCACTCCTTCGCGAACTCGCCGCTCTGGATCTCTTCGAGGATCTCCTGCATCGCCGCGTAGGTCTCCGGCCCGATGACGCGGGGGCCGCGGGTCAGGTCGCCGTACTGGGCGGTGTTGCTGATCGAGTCGCGCATCTTCGTGAACCCGCCCTCGTAGATCAGGTCGACGATGAGCTTTGTCTCGTGCAGGACCTCGAGGTAGGCCATCTCCGGCGCGTACCCGGCATCCACCAGGGTCTCGAACCCGGCCTTGATGAGCGAGGTGATCCCACCGCAGAGGACCGCCTGCTCGCCGAAGAGGTCGGTCTCGGTCTCCTCGGCGAACGTCGTCTCGAATACGACCGCGCGGGTCGCGCCGATCCCGCGGGCGTAGGCGAGCGCGATGGCCCGTGCCGCCCCCGTGGCGTCCTGGTGGATGGCAATGAGGGCAGGGACGCCCTTACCTTCCTCGTAGGTCCGGCGGACCATGTGGCCGGGGCCCTTCGGGGCAACCATCACCACATCGATGGTGGGCGGGGGAACGATCTGGCCGTAGTGGATATTGAAACCATGGGAGAACATAAGGCAGGCGTTTTCTCTGATATTGGGGCTGATCTCGGCGCGGTAGATTGCTCCCTGGTTCTCGTCGGGGAGGAGGATCTGGACGACGTCGGCCCGCTTGACCGCTTCGGCCACGGAGTAGACCTCAAAACCATCTTCGGATGCTCTCTGCCAGCTGCCGCCGGGCCGCAGGCCAATGACGACCCGGCACCCGGAATCACGCAGGTTCAGCGCCTGGCCACGACCCTGGGAGCCATAGCCGATGACGGCGATGGTCTTGCCCTCCAGGGCGCGAGGGTCCGCATCGGACTCATAGTATTTCTGCACCATAGATACTCACACCCCGTTAGACAGCAAACTTGATAAATATTATATCAGAGAACCTCTGTGGTGCACAGAGGGTCACTTTAAGGTTGATGACGAGAAACCTTACTCTCAATAGGCTATTTGAGGATTTGTAATGGAACTGCCAGATGTCCAGTCCAGCCTGCCAGAGGTCCGTATCAACCTGACCAGGGTAGGTGTGAAGAACGTCCAAAAACTCGTTGAAGTCGCACGGTCAGGTAAACGGCCGGTCGTCTTCATCTCCAAGTTCGACGTCTTCGTCGATCTCCCCGGAAGCCTCAAAGGGGCGAATCTCTCCCGGAACTTCGAGGTGATCGACGATGTGCTGCAGCAGGCCATCGACGGCGACGTAAAGGAGATTGAAGAACTCTGCAGCGCAGTGGCGAGGAAACTCCTCGATCGACACGAATACGCGGAACGAACCGAGGTTCGGATGCGGAGCCAGTTCATGGTCCGGCGGGAGACGCCGGTCAGCGAGACGGGTTGCCATGAGGTCGTGAACGTCAACGCACGTGCTGTA
>JAQVVW010000138.1:0-3754 GCA_028698765.1 Methanoculleus sp.
GGCGACGCCGGAGACCTGCTTGCCTTTCTGGTCGCAGAGAGCCGTCTTCCCGGACCCCGGGCGAACCTGGAGATTGCGGCGGCGTTTGCCGGGACCGTGCAGGAGTTTGCCGTTGCCGATCCCGACGACCTGCGTCTGCTCTGGAACCTCTGCGTCGAGCTTGCCCACGTTGCGCCGGAGGATGCCCCGTCGGGCGATCCGCACGAGTTTCTCGGGTTCTGCGGCGTCAGGGGCATCGGGGCGATCGGGTCGGTCTCACCGGCATGTGTCGGTGCGGCGCTCGAACACCTCGCGGAGGCCTCCCTCGATCCGCGGTGGCGGATCAGGGAAGCGGTGGCGATGGGGCTTCAGGATCTCCTCTCCCGGCAGCGCGATACGGTGGTTTCGGGACTGGAGGTCTGGGTGGAGGGGGGTTCCTGGCTTGCCATGCGGGCCGCGATCGCGGGGATCGCCGAACCGGATCTCCTGGGCGAGCCCGATCTTGCAGCGGCAGCGCTCCGGTTCCACAGAAAAATCCTGATCCGGATCTATACCGCAGAAGAGCGGCGGTCCGAGGCCTTCCGTGCGCTCCGAAAGTCGCTTGGCTACACGCTCAGCGTGGTCATCGCCGCTCTCCCCACGCCCGGCTTTGAGTACCTGCGGCAACTTGCGACCCTCGACGATCAGGATATCCGGTGGATCGTGAGGGAGAACCTCAAAAAGAACCGGCTCGAGAAGCGGTATCCCGAGACGGTGCAGCACATCCGGGCGCAGATGGGATAGAGGAGAACCCGGTAGTCGATCAAAGACGGTGATCTGCTCCTCCTGTTCCTGAGCCGACAGCAGGTGCACGGCCTCCTGACGTTTTCTGGTCCCTCAGTCTACAATCGCCGATGCCTTCTCGTCGAAGGGGTTTGTCCGCATCGCGAGCGAGAAGAGGTACGGGTAGTTCTTCTGCAGGTAGCGCATGTAGTCCAGCCACTCGCGGATCAGGAGTCCATAGATCCGTTCGAGGTCGCCTGCGAGATGGGCCGTGTCGGTCTCCGGCAGATCGGAGAAGTCGGGCCGGCGCTGCAGTTCTTCGTTGAAGTGGAAGACCGCCCGGAGGAGTTCGGTGAAGGTCTCGTGCTCGAGGAGCACGGGGTTCTCCAGCAGCCGCAGGAGGAAGTCCTCGCGTGATCCGAGGAACCGCTCGATGGCGGCAAGATCGATCTTTTCTATCCCGACACGGCAGGGATGCCGTTTCAGCCGACGTTCCACCTCCCGAAACGTCTCGTCGGTCCAGGTGTCGTCGACTATCAGCAGCGGTCGGATCTCGTCCAGGTTGGGATCGTTGTCCGAGATGTAGGTCAGGAGATGCGTCCCGAGAGCCGAGAAGAACGTCCCGATGACCGTGTTCAGTTTCTCCATCCTCTGCCGCCGGTCGCGGAACGCGAGCACCTTATGGAAGACGACCGTTACCAGGAGGATTTCGAGCGGGAGGAACGCGATGTCGCCGAGCGTATAGATGCCGATATGGCGGATGTCCCGGTAGATCAGGAAGTGCAGGGCGTAGAGCGCGACCGAGAGGAGGATCAGCCCTGCACCCAGGGCGATCAGCCACCGTCTTTGGTCCATCGTGAGGTCCTATGTACACGCGGATCTCATGAAACCCGCGGCTCCCGGTTAGAGCGAGCTCGCCGTCGTTAGACATCGTAGCGCCTCCACGCCTCCTCGACGTGCAGCGCCTGCATCCCGATCTCCCGGGGCGCGTCGACGTCGTTTTCGGCGTTGTCCCCGATGAAGAGGACGTCAGGGGCCTGGAGCCCCATCCGGTCGAGGGCCGCCGCGTATATCCGCGGGTCCGGCTTCTGGTAGCCAAGATCTGAGGAAAAGATGACAAAGTCGAGACGATCGTAGAGCCCGAACGCCCGCATCTCCTGCTCCGAGAAGACCCGCTGCCCGTTCGAGACGGCCCCTGTCTTCTTCGTCGAGAAGAGGTCGAGCAGCCTCCGGCTCGCTTCGATGACACCGAGACGCCGGATCGACGCGGCCCGGAACGCCCGGGCGGTTTCGGCACCGAGCCGCGCGGTATCGATCTCCCAGATGCTGTGTTCAGCGCAGATGCCGGCAAAGACCTCCTCGACCCGCACCTCCGGTGGGGCCCCCCGGTCTGGTCGGCCGCCTCCCGCACCCGGCCGGTGTAGAGGTCCCGCAGGCGTTCCGGGGCTATTCGGACACCCTGGTAGAGGAGCCACCGTGAGAGGCACCGGTAAGTCCCGATATCACGCTCGTCGGTCAGGATATCGATGAGCGTCCCGTAGCAGTCGAAGAGAACCCCTTCTACCGGTGGATCGAAAGACACGCCTCCGCCTCCGCTAAAAGCCAGTCGCGTTCCGCCGCCCGCCAGGGCAGCCGGGCAATCCTGAGGTGGCCGAGCGCCATGAAGAAGGGAAGGACGGCGGTGTGGCGTCGGAACTCCTCCTCGCTCCGGCTGTAATGCCAGAGCAGGTGACCGATGTAGTCCTCGGCCCTCGAGCCGATCCCGGGCGATGTCTTGAGTTCCGCGGCCAGGATCCCGAGGTCGCGGACCGGGTGGGTATGGTTCCGGGCGCCTTCGAAGTCGATGGCGCAGATATCGCCGTTGAAGAGGTAGTTGCTGAGCGTGGCGTCGCCGTGGACGGTACACCCGGCGTCCGGGCCGATCCGCCCACCGTGCCACCACTCCCCGAGCAGGCGGTCGAACTTTCTCCTCCGGGAGACCGGGAGGGCGTTCTGGTCGAGCAGCGCGTGAAAGTAGGCGAAGTCGCGCTCTCGCTTACAGGAGGTTCGCGTACCGTCGTGGAGCCGGCGGAGCAGGTGCGCGACGCCGGTCAGGGGATCGTAGAGGGATATCCCCGCATCGAGGAGCTCGCGGAGTGTCGGACCGGGGAGATACTCGGTCACGAGAACCGAGTGAAACCGGCTGTTCGTCGCGAGCGCACGGGGAACGCGGATCCAGCAGGATGCACGACGGAGCCGGCGAACTTCGTTCTTCATCGCCGCATCCGCGTTGTAGCGGGTCTTCGCACCCGTCGGCGCACCGAAGAACTTGCCGACCACGCTGAACGAGGCACCGGCAAACTCGTACCGGCAGACGACGTGCGATGCGGGTTCCACCCGGTAGACCCGGACCTCGCTGCACCGTTCCAGCACCCGGTCGGCGAGGACGCCCGCGAGCCAGTCTCCGAACGCATCGCCGGGTTCGAGGTACCCTATCTCCTTGAAACTCAACCGCCATTCCACCCCCGGAAGACCCGGGGATCGCGGAGGGCAATGAAGATATCCACGGCACCCGGGAACCCACACCTTTTTTTACCGGCGGAGGGTCTTAACGGGGTGTACCGGCGCTCCCGGGGTGATAGGTCATGATACCGTTTCGCGAATACCTGGAAGATATCCGGCCCGTTGTCGACCGCCGGATCGCGGAGGCGGCGGGCGGTGAGGCCGATATCGATCCGGGCGTCCTCCCTCTTCTCCTGAAGGGAAAGCGGATGCGGGCGGGGCTCCTCCTCTACGTTCACGCCGGTCTCGGCCCCGCGGCGGCGCCCACCCGCCAGGCGCTCGATCTCGCCTGTGCTGTCGAGTTCGCCCACGCCGCAAGCCTCATCCTCGACGATATGCTGGACGGGGATGCTACCAGGCGCGGAGCGCCGTCCCTCCACCTCACCCGGGGAGGCGGCCGGGCAATTCTCGACGCCGTCGGCATCCTCGCCCTCCCCTACGCGCTCGCTGCCCCCTACGGTGCCGGGTACGT
>JAQVVW010000138.1:3764-5136 GCA_028698765.1 Methanoculleus sp.
GGTCGGCCCAGCGGAGGATGGCCCGGGGCGTGGCCTGGGAGATGCTCGGGGGGCCGGATCTCCCGGCGGCCGAACTCTACGACGCGATCGTCGCCAGAAAGACGGGGTGCCTCTTCTCGCTCGCGGCTGCCTGGGGGGCCATGGCGACGGGGGAGGAGGATGCGGTCGTCGCCGCGTTCGGTGAGTTCGGTCTCGCCGCCGGGAAGGCGATGCAGGTCGCCGACGACATCGCGGATCTCCGCGCAACCGGCGGCACCCGCCGCCAGCCGGGGTCGGAGGCGCTCCTCCTCAGGTGCGTTCCGGGGAACAACGGAACCCGGCAGGCGCTGGGACGGATACTCGAACGCGAGGTGAGCGGTGCGGCCGCCCGGCTGGCGGACGCCGGACGGCGCCGGGTGCCCCCGGTTGTGTGGGAGCCGTTCGGGCAGGCCGTCAGGGATATCGTGGGACTCACGATGGGGGAGGAAGTGCCGGTCGGATGACGGCCTGCGCAACGATAAATACCGCCCAGCCCAACAATCTTTTGAGAGATCATGCCGGTGATAACCATTCGTATGGCGGAAGGGCGGACGCTTGAGCAGAAACGGATACTCGCAGACGAGATCACCGCCGCGGTCACGAAGACGTTCGGCGTCGACCCACAGGTGGTCACCATCTTCTTCGAGGAACTCAAGAGCGAGAATATATCAAGAGCCGGGAAGCTCCTCTCGGAGCCGTAATCCGGCGGCGGGTGAATGAAACCCCACACTTTCGGGAGTGAACGAAACCATGGCACGTGAATTCGACGAGAAGGATTTTGCAATCCTGCGGAAACTGGCGCCCGAATACGAGGGAATCCTCTGCCCGGAGTCAGGGCACGAGTTCCACTCGATCCTCCCGCCGGTCTCAAACCACATCGCCGTGGACGAGGAAGACTTTGCGGAACGGGTCGGCCGCCTCTCTGACGAGGACTGGGCCTATCTCACCGACCAGATCCTTTCCGGCCGGGAAGACCTCGGGTGCATGCCCGAAGAGGATATCGATACCATTCTTATCCATATCCGGGAGGCGGTATCGGAAGAGGCGGCCGAACGGGTCCGCAGGCTCTACCGCCTCTCCGGGTGCGGGGTGCTCTGATCGGTCGCGTGCCGGCCGGCGGCCATCTCTGCATAGCGGGCGAACCTTCCTGACCGGGTGGGCCGGGTGAACCACATCCCTTCCTGCCCGAGCATAACCGAGAGGGGCTCTGCCCGCTCAAAGTCCATCTCGCCGGCACCGTTGAAGTAGCGATCGTCGGCCGCAAGGTGGACCACCGTCCCGATAACGAGGGAGTAGTTCTCCCGGGCGATCTCCTCGGCGAGCACGCATTCCATCCAGGCCAGGCACCCTTCGA
>JAQVVW010000139.1 GCA_028698765.1 Methanoculleus sp.
CCCGCACTGGGTCGATATCGCTCTCCCCAACAAGTACTTCGAGTACTCGGCGTGCGGGAAACCGATCCTCTCCACTCCCATTCCCGATATGCTCCGGATGGGCGGCGACCAGATCTCCGTCTACCGGGACGGGGAAGAGTTCCTGGAGAGGGTCGACGATCTGGTTCTCGCTCCGGGGCGATGCCCGGCCGGGATCGAGGAGCACAGCTGGAAGAAGAAGGCGGAGGCGTTCGAGAAGATCTTTACACGATTAACGGGAAAATACTGATCTTTTTTTGTTTTTTCCGGTATCGCTGATACACCAAGATTATTAAGGGTTCGAAGGGAAACAGATTCGTAACAAGGAGGGTCCGATGGCTCGCATCGATCTCAATAAATACCGACCATATATCATCGTAGGTCTCATCGTCCTGTTCGCCTTGCTCCCGCTCTGGACGCGGGGTTTTCTTCCGGCAGCGGATATGGTAACGCCCGAAGGTGTCAACCTCCTCGAAAACGATCCCTGGTACACCGTCCGCCAGGTCGAGCAGGCGGTCGCGAACTTCCCCGGCTACGCCTGGTTCGACGCCATGACGCTCTACCCGACCGGCGACGTCGTCTACTGGGGGCCGCTCTTCGTCCAGATCATATCGACGCTCTGCGTCCTCGTCGGTGCGACGACGCGGCCCGAGATCATGGTGGTGGCCTGCTGGGTCCCGCCGCTGATGGCCGCGGCGATGGTGCCGGTCACCTACCTGCTCGCGAAGAAGATCGCTGACTGGAAGACCGGGCTCATTGCGGCCGGGCTCATCGCCGTTATCAGCGGAAACTACGCTTACCGCTCTCTCTTCGGATTCGTCGATCACCATATCGCAGAGACGCTTTTTTCGACGATCTTCGTCCTCGCCTACGTTGCGGCGCTGCTTGCGGCGCGCGACTGCCGGTTCTCCCTGAGGAACCGGGAAACACTGAAGATCGAGACCCTGAAGATGCCGGTGATCATGGCGGCGCTTGCAGGCGTCGCCTACCTCCTTGGCTACTTCAACATGCCGACGATGATCCTCTTCGCGCTCATCGTGGTGGTCTTCACCCTGGTCCAGTTCCTCCTGGACTTCTTCCAGGGTCGGGAAAGCGACTATCTGGTCCTCGTCAATGCAGTCGTCTTCGGCGTCGCAATCATCGGGGTTGCGGCGTTCGGCTTCCCGCACCCCGGCCTCGACCTCTCCCGCTACACCGTCGGGCACGTCATCGCCTACGCCGTCCTCATCGCCGGAACGCTCGTGCTCTACGGACTCTCGGCCTATCTCCGGGAGCGCCCGAAGTACTACTTCCCGGCCGCGCTCGCTCTCGTCGCTGCCGCCGCCGTTGCGGCGCTCTATGTCGCTCTGCCGGACATCTATAACCTCCTGATATCGAGCCTCCTCTCCTTCTTCGGCGAGGCACCCGTCACCACGACGGTCGGGGAAGCCCGGGCCTGGTCGTACGATGATGCGTGGGAAACGTTCCACTGGGGCCTCGTCCTCGCGGCGGGAGGAGCCGTCACCCTGCTCTGGTGGATCTGGCAGAAGGTGAACCCGGCCCACGTCTTCGTCCTCGTCTGGACGGCAGTCATCTTCGCGTCGACGGCCGCGCACGTCCGCTACGAGTACTACTTCGCCGCAAACATCGCCCTCCTCTCCGCAGTCTTTGCAGGAGCGGTCCTGAATATGGGATGGAAGGACGTCAAGCGCTTTTTCCTGCCGAAACGCGGTGAAATCTCTTCAGAGCCCGGTGAGAATCAGGGGGAGCCGGCGCGAAAGGGAAAGAAGGGATCACGAGCTCCCGATACCCGAAAATCGAAGACTTCCTCAAGGAACCGGCCGGATTACCTCAAGGTCGGGGCTTTCATTGCAGTCGCCGTCGTCACGCTCCTCTTCGCGGGGACCTCCTTTCAGGCGAACATCTCCATGGGCAATACCGCGCAGTACGCCGGCATCGACTCACAGTGGATGGAAGCTCTCAAGTGGATGAACGCCAACACCCCCGACCCCGGCGTCGACTACTATGCAATCGACGACAAGGATACTTTCACCTACCCGGAGACCTCCTACGGCGTCATGTCCTGGTGGGACTACGGCCACTGGATCACCTTCCTCGCGAAGCGTATCCCGAACAACAACCCCTTCCAGCACGGGGTTACCGGGGCGAACGGGTCGGCAGCCTACCTCGTCTCGACCTCCGAGGAGGACGCCAACCGGATCCTCGACAACATCGGCACCCGCTACGTCGTCACCGATATCCTGGTCGATACCGCGAAGTTCTGGGCTCCGGCAACCTGGGCCGACCCCGATGTAGGGATAGAGCGGTTCCAGACTGAATTCTTCATCCCCGTGAGCGCGGGCAACTACCAGTCGATGCCGTTCCACAACCAGGAGTACTACCTGACGATGATCTCCCGTCTCCATAACTTCGACGGGTCCATGACCGATCCGTCGCAGGTCACCTACGTCGAGTATCGTGACGCGGACGCGGCGAACACTTCCCTCCCGGTCATCACGCGCCTTCAGCAGATGAACGCGACCGAAGGTGCGGCCGCGGTGGAGGCCTACAACAGAAACGCGTCGGTCGGGTCCCACGCCACGCTCCTGAATATACACTACCAGCTCCAGGGTGCCTCGCTCCTCCAGCCGGTCGAGCGGGTCCCGGCGCTCCAGCACTACCGGCTCGTTCACGAGACGCCCCAGAACATCTATAGTAACGCCGGTGCGAACGGGCCCGACCTCAAAGCCGTCAAGATATTCGAGTATGTTCCGGGCGCCCGGATCAAGGGCGAGGGTATCATCGAGGTTCCGGTCACGACAAACACCGGCAGGGAGTTCACCTACCGTCAGGAGAGCGTGAACGGCACGTTCATCGTCCCCTACGCGACGTCCGGATGGTCCGGCGAGGTGAAGACGACGGGACCCTACCGGATCGCGGGCACCGATCAGACGTTCGACGTCACCGAAGAGGATATCCAGCAGGGGCGCACCATCAACTAATATCGAAGATGCGGTCGTCAGTCATCTACGGCGATGTCTTTACCCGGCACGACATGGAGGCTCACCCTGAGTCGGGCGCCCGGTTGCGGGCGGCCCTCTCCGGGGTTCCCGGCAACGTGAGGTGGCGTCCCCCGGTCCAGGCCACGGAGGAGGACCTGGAGCGGGTCCACCGACCGCAGTATGTTCGGTGGGTGAGAGAGATCGCACATGGGACCTGTTTTTTAGACCCGAACACCTACGTCACCTGCGACTCCTTCGAAGCGGCGTCCTACGCCGCCGGATCGACCTTTGCTGCAGTGGAACGGGCGTTCGACGGCGAACACTCGTTCGCTCTGGTCCGCCCCCCGGGGCACCATGCCGAACCGGACCGGGCACTGGGGTTCTGCATCTTCAACAACGCCGCCGTCGCGGCGGCGAAAGCACTCCTGTCGGTCGACCGCGTGGCAATCCTCGACTGGGACCTGCACCACGGCAACGGGACCCAGACAGTCTTCTATGGAAGCAACCGGGTGCTCTACTGCTCGGTGCACGAGGAGAATGCCTTCCCGGGGACCGGGTGGGTGGACGAGATCGGTATCGGCGCCGGCCGTGGTTACACCCTCAACGCCCCGCTTGCGGCGGGGTCTACAATCGCCGACTACCGTTACGTCTTCTCGGAGATCTTCATCCCGGCGATCGTCCGGTTCCGGCCGGACGTCCTGATCGTCTCCGCCGGACAGGATGCTCTCGCCGACGACGAGCACGGCCGGATGAACCTTGAGCCCGCGGACTACGGCGTGCTCACCGGGATACTTATCGACGGTACGGAACTCCCGCTCGCGCTGACGCTCGAAGGAGGTTACGGGCCGTCTCTTGGAGCGGCTGTCGCCGCGATATTTCGCGCACTCTCGGGGGAGCGGCCGGTCCCCGCGGAGCGGCCCCTCAACCGGGGGACGGAGAAGGTCGTGGATATCTTGAAAAAGGTCCGGTTCTATTGAGAGAGGGGCCCTCCGGGCCGGACGAGCACGACTGCGGATGCCGGTGGGAAGTCAGGGATGACGCAGTCTCACGCGAAGTGCGATGGCCCGGGGGTGCGACGGTCCATCAGCGGCGGGGGCCGCGTCCGAAGCGCGTCAACCCTGGGCGGATCGCCGCCGGTCCGGGTCCATGTAGGATATCTCAAACCCGGGGACGACGACCCGCACCACCGGCACCGGGGTCCGCGAGAGGTCGCAGACACAGACCCGGTCCGTGTGAGGGCGGACCGCCTCAAGCACCTGTCGGATATCGAGATCGAACCGGTCGGTGCTCCTGTCGGGAACATCCGCAATATCGACGGCATCCGCACCGGCAAACCAGATCCTGTTGATCCGCTTCAGCCGCTCGTAGCCCGCCCTCCGGATGACCGTCTCCCGGCGGGGATCGCCTGCGCCACCCTGCAGGTAACTCACCCGATTCCGGGCGACCTCGGTCAGGGCGCGGAGCGCTGCGACCTCCGGGGAGAGGTGTGTTCCCGACCCGACGATGATCATCGCCGGGTCCCTGGTGACGGTGTCGTCTGCAGCGGCGGCGACCGTAGGGATGCCGGTCTTTCCGGAAAGCAGCCAGAGGTGGATCTCGATCCCGTTCTCCTCGAACCGGTCAAGGACTTCGCGGGCGGCGCAACCGCTCGCGATGGTGAGGCGACGGCCGAGGTCGCGCTTTTGGTCGGCAACGCTGAGTGCGTCCCGCTCGATCACTTCAAAGAGGGCGGTGAGGACCGCCTCCTCCGTAACGTTTCCCGCCGCAAGCCCGTTTGCGTCGCTCCGGAAGAGCGGTACGGCCATGCCGAGCGAGTCGTAGGGGTGGAAGACGGCGTTACCAGGGACGTAGACCTCCTCATCGTTCAGAATATCCCACGCGGGCATCCAGTGGATCATCTCCCCCTGCTCGTGCTCCCGCGAAAGGATCAGGTCTTCGGGGTGTACCGCCCGCCCCGGACCGATCTCCTCGTAGGTCGCATACTCCATCCGGTCTCCCCGGTACTCTGCGGAGTACCGCTCGATCGCCCCCATCATAGCCGAGACCCGGGCGTGGAGCGGGTCCTTCCCCGCCCCGGTGTGGGTACGCGCCCCGCCCCTGGCCGCTCCCGGACGAACCGCCGTAACAACGGG
>JAQVVW010000140.1 GCA_028698765.1 Methanoculleus sp.
GATGGAGCGGGGATCGCTCGTGGGGATCGTCGCCCTCGCCGACATCCACAAGACTCCGCCGATCGACCGGGAGGCGATGCAGGTGCGCGACGTCATGACCCGGAACCCAACCACCCTCCCGCCGTCGGCGTCGCTCATCGACGCGCTCCGGATCATAACCGGCCAGGACATCGGGAGGATCCCGGTGGTCGTTGATGGCGAACTGGTCGGGATCGTGACCCGGACGGATGTTCTGCGGGTGATGGAACTGCGGGAGGAGGAGTAGGGAGCGACCCCGAAGAGGAAAGACTTGATAAGATCAGAGGCCTTCGAACTTGAGCGCCGCACATCAATCCAAGGGTTTCCGCTAGACTATGTATCTCAAACCATCGGTGTTCGAAATCCGCCCCGACCGAAACATCGTATAACCCCACGCACAGATTTCCATCGGCTATCGCCACGCACTGCCCGCCCCCCCAGGGGGGCGGGAGGAGCGCGAAGCGCGGGCGGTGGGGGGCTTTTTGAGGAGAGGCTTGCGGGCGTCCACTTAGGGGGAGTGCGACTGTCTAGGAAGGGGCGATGGGCAACGTCCAGATCTTGAGAAGGTCGAAGGTCTTCGAAGCAGGAGTTCGAACACCGTCAGGTGCGAGGAGACAGGGGAGGGGGGATGCCCCCCCTCCCCGCGAGCTGCCACCCCCAGTGGCGATATCCACAGGAAATCCGTAGATGGGGTTTGCAATTGACTTAAAGCACGGGAGGTGAGCACCACAAGGAACCCTATTCTTCAGGAGGGGAGTTTGAGGGCAACCAGATACGGGCAAACGCGATTCCTGAAAAGAACTACCGCCACTAAAAAGTCCCCCCTAAAACCTCATCACACCCTCGATCCCCGTCTCCCCCGCGACCTCCCGGAACTCTTCAAGACCGCTAAAAGGCCGGCGGGCGGCGATGGTCGCGGCCCTCTTCTTGCCCACCCCCGGAATCCACCGGAGCGCCGCTGCCGGCAGGGTGTTGACCTCGACCGGGCAGGGGAGGGCCGTCACCGACCGCATCCCCCAGTCGACCACGACGGCGTCGATTACCGTCCTTGCCGGGAGCTCGAGGGGAATCCCGACGAGGATGGGGTAGGAGCCCATCTGCCGCCCGAACGACGGTTTTCCGGGAACTTCGACGACGACCTCCGGAAGAACGGTGCCGACGGGGAAGACCCGGCGGAGCATCGGTTCGTCGAACTCCTTCCGCGTCCACTCCTTGAAGGAGCGGAACCGGGCGTCGTGCTTCCCGAGGGTATTCTCCTCGTAGGCCGCCGTTCCCTCGAACGGCATCACCTGCCGGATGTTCACCCGCCGGACGAGAAGACCGGCATCGAGCACCCTCTTGAGAAAGGTCTCGTTCAGATCAAACGTCGCCGGCGTCTCCCCCGCGAGGCCGGCGATGAAGTTCAGGCCCGGCAGGAGCTCGGGGACGCCCCCCATCCGCATCCCCCCGACCTCGTTCACGACCTCGATCGCGCGGAAGACGTCGTCCGGCAGGGCCTTGAGGTTGTTTGCCGCGACAACCGTGGGATCGGCGGTCTCCATCCCGAAGGCCGCGGTGTCGCCGGGGGTGTGGCCGGCGACGATCGCCTCGAGCGCCGCCCGCGCCGCGTCCTCGTGCCGGGCGATGGTGCCCGGGTTGATGTTGTCGATGTGCAGGGTTTTTAAGTCCGGCGCGTTCTCTCGGACGGCCGAGAAGAGTTCGTTCAGCGCCTCCGGGCGGGGGACCGGGAACTCCCCGCCGCTGCTTTTGTAGGCAAGGAGATCCGGCTGCCGGCCGAGCCTGAAATGGCGGGCACCCGCCGCATAAAGCGCAGCCACCTCCTCCGCGATCCCCTCGATGCTCCGGTAGCGCGGGAGCCCGTAGAAGGGCTCGGTGCAGAACGAACACCCCCCGACCGTCGCACGCGAACACCCGGTCGCGGTCTCGAGCTCGCAGATGACGTAGGGGAATGCCGGATGCTCGCCGATGATCCCGGCACCCGTCGCGCACCAGGGATCGGTCAGGGAGTAGTCGCCCGCGCCGGCAGGCTCCCCGCCCGAGAGCCAGGAGTCGAGCGCGACAGCAGGCGAGCCCGCGAGCGTGACGTCGAACCCGGCGATCGCCTGCCGGAGCAGGATCCCGAGCTGCTGGATCTCCGTCAGGGTCGCTGGTTTCCCCCCGATGTATGCTCCCGGCACGGTCAGGCCGGCGATCATCACCACGAGATCGCCGCGGCCAGAGCGGGCGGTGAGGGCGGGATCGGCCCGGACCTGGTCGATCGTGACGTAGCTGACCGTGTAGTCGTGGAAGGCGAGGACACCGGCGATCTCCCGGATGTACGGGGAGATGTAGGGCGAAACACCGAGGCACGCGGGTTCGTCGACGTAGCCGTCGATGATGAGGGCGCTAGAGGTCATACCCGATCAGGCGGAGGAGTTCCCCCGCCCAGGAGAGTTTTCCCCGCTTGAGGGGATCGACATTTTTGTCGGCGAGATCAAACCCGACAATCCGGACGGCCGCCGCCCCGAGTTCGTCGGCGGCAAAGACCGCCCGGTCGCCGTCGGTGAACCCGCCGAAGTTGTGGACGTGAAGGAGTGGCGCCGCCTGCGTGGTGGCGACGAGCGGCCCGGGGATGCGCGGAACCCAGTGGCGGAGGAGCGGGACATTGTCGCCGTGGGCGTGCACGACCATCACCGTTCCCTGCTCCGAGAGGTCGATGAAGACGTCCGTCGCCCCGTCGAGGTCGGTGAAGACCGCGTCCGGCCGGATACCGTGATCGGCGAGCACCTCCGCCGCTGCGTCGGCGGCGAGCACCGTCCCCTCGATCCGGTCGAGTTCGCCCACAAGGCAGGGTGCGTTCCCGCAGACCGTCACCTGCCTCCCCCGGATGAGCGTCTCAAGCAGCCCGACGTCGTCGCGACCGGCAAGATCCGCGAGCACCCGGGCGGCCGCCTCGTCCGCCTCGCGCTCGAACCCGAAATAATCCAGAATTGCAATGTAGTGAGGCTCCCAGTCCACAAACCTCATTGCTTATCCTCGTCGTCCAGGCCGACGATAGTTGCGAACCGCTTCAGGATCGGATCGATGATGAGATCGAGGAGCTCCTCCTTCTCCTTTGCCATGGAGAAGTAGTTGAGCGGTATCAGGGCCGCCGCCATCGTGGCGTGCCCGCCGGCCTCACCGATAGGGGTGAACGCCTCGGCCATAACGTTGCCGAGATGAAGCCTGATGTCCTTGTTCCGCGCCGATATGATGATGTTCTGGTCGCTGATGCCGTAGACCAGCGCCGTGTTCACGCCCTCGAGGCGGATCAGCATATCGGCCGCCTGCGGGAGAGCGTCGCGATTCCTGATGTAGCCGACGCCGGAGAAGAGGTAGCCGCTCTTGATTCGGCGGTTGCGGATGGCGTTTCCGATGATCTCCACCGTCTCAAGCGAGACCGAGGGGGAGGTTATCTTATCGAGGAGATCCGAGTCGGTCAGGGGTAGGAGGAACGCCGCGTAGTTGAGGTCCTGGGAGGTGACGTTCCGCTTGAAGTCACGGGTATCGGCCCTGATGCCGTACAGGAGCGCGGTGGCCACCGACTTGCTCACCGGGATATCGAGTTCCATCAGGTACTGGGTCATGATGCTCGCCGTGGCGCCGACCCCCGGCCTGATATCGATGAAGTCGGCGACCGTGGACGGGTGCTCGCCGTTCTTGTGGTGATCGATGATGATGTTGACCCGGGTCGACCTGGGGAGATCGTTGTTCACGCCGGGACCGGACGAGTCGACCAGGGCGATGTAGTTGCACTCCTCGAGGATCTGGGGGGTGAGCCGCTCCAGCTTGATATCGAGGAGGTTGATGAACGCCCGGTTCTCCTGATGCCCGATATCCCCTTCGTAGACGATGCGGCAGTTGAGCTTGTTGTGGCTCGCGTGCCGCGCGATCATCGAGAGCGCCATGGCGCTTGATATCGAGTCGGGGTCGGGGTTCAGGTGGGTGACGATGCAGAGCGTACCCTCCCATGAGGCGAGCATATCGTAGAGCCGCAGGGCAAGCCTTGATGAGTGGAGTTTCCGGATGTGGTGGATGGCGGTCTTTGCAACCACCTCCTGTGGGTAGAGGACGATATCGGCGCCCTCCTGGTGGAGGAGGTCGATGCTGACCGGGTCGGTAGCGCGTGCGATGACGTAGGTCGCCGGGTACCGGTTCTTGACGGTCTGGAGCGCCGTGAGGTTGGCCTCCCGGTCGTTCGCGAGGATGAACGCGACCTCCGGCACGGGCAGCCCTTCCATGAAGTTCGGGTCACGGAGGTCGCGAACGATCGCTTCGTACTTCTGATCGCGAAGATCTTCCACCCGCTTCTGGTCTTTATCGACGATGATGAGATCTTCGCTCTCCTGCCCGAGCTCCTCGGCGACATTATAGCCGGTGCTCCCGCACCCAAGAATGATGTATTTGATACGTTCCTTCGAAACGTTCTGGACCGCCTCAGGCATGCGTACAATGGTGTAACTTCTCATGGTATTAAGGGATTCCATTTCGGCGATTTTCAGGGAGGTTCCATAAAGTTTATACTGTATCCCATGCAACACTGTTAGGTCAGACGCATGGGCCTGTAGCTTAGTTCGGCAGAGCGACGGACTCTTAATCCGTAGGCCAAGGGTTCAAATCCCTTCAGGCCCGTCGAACACTCGATTCTTTTCATTCTTTGCACCCGAGATCGATTCTTTGATATTTCAGGCTGCGACCGTTCGGTCCGCGTGACCTTGTCCGCAGAGTGGGTTCTCCATTGCGGGAGGGGCGCACGGCCGCCCGGTCAACCCCCGTCGGTCTTCGCCCGCACCGGGGCTCCTTACGGGAGGCCGCTTGCTGCGACGGAAACGGGATCGCGAAGGCACATATATGCCGCCGCTATATAAATCCTGCCCCGGCCAAAAACCCGCAAGAGCGCTGCATGGGGAGGAGTAAACTGGAGACTTCCCTTTCCCCACTCTCTCACGCAGGTACGGCGACAGAGCTAAAAAAAGAGGTTTGCGAGTACGCCGCGTTTTGCAGGCGCGATCGACCGGGCGCCTATGCCCGGCTGTTCCGGACGAGGTCGTCGAGTATCTTTTTGATGTCGACCCAGAGGATGAGCCCG
>JAQVVW010000141.1 GCA_028698765.1 Methanoculleus sp.
CCTCACCGACCAGGATGTACTCCGGACGCTGCCGGAGTGCGGCACGCAGGAGTTCGTACATATCGATCTCGCCCCGCCCGTCCTGCGAGAACGAGTCGCGGGTGATGCTCGGGATCCAGTTCGGGTGGGGGAGCTTTAACTCACGGGTATCCTCGAGGGTGACGATCTTCGCGAGCGGCGGGATGAAGAGCGATATGGCGTTCAGGGTCGTCGTCTTCCCGGACGCCGTCCCGCCGGCAAAGATGCAGGACTTGGCGTTCTCGACCGCAAGCCAGATGAACGCGATCCCGAGCGGCGAGAAGGTGTGCCACTCGATGAGGTCCGTCGGCGTGATCGGCTCCTCCCGGAACTTACGGATCGTGAACGTCGAACCGTGTGCGGTCACTTCCGCCCCGAGCGTCATCTGGATACGCGATCCGTCGCTCATCGTGGCATCCAGCATCGGCTCGGCGATGGAGATGTACTTCCCGGCCCGCTGGGCAAGTTTCGTGACGAACGAGTCGAGTTCCACATGATCGTGATAGACAAGGCTCGTCTTCATCGATTCGTAGGTCGTGTGATAGACGAATATGGGACTCCCCACACCGTCGCAGGAGATATCCTCGATGTACTTGTCGTGCATCACCGGGTCGATCAGCCCGTCGCCGAGGAACTCCTTCTCGACGTGATAGAGAACCTTCTCGCGCCCGAGAGGGTCGAGCCGGATCCCGTAGTCGGCGATGATCGTGTTCGCCGCATCGCGGAGCGCGACGCGGGCTTCTGCGCGGGTGAGGTCACGGGAAGTGATGGTGAGCGTCTCAAAGAGCCGTTCTTTGATCTCCGCGAAGAGCACCTGCTCCCCGGGCGTGAGTATGGGCTCAATGACGTGGTAGGTGTACTCGTGCGTCGTGCCGTCATAGGTCACCCGGACGTAGGCATATGGTTCGTTCACCGGGTAGAGTTCGATCTCCTCAAGCCCGGGTGACGGCCGCATCACGAGATCGACGAGCGGACCGTGGAGCGCGGGGTTGTATTCCTCGACCACGACGCCGGCTTTCGGCATCTGAAGTTTGCTGAGGAACCCGAACCGCGACTGGGGAACCTCCGGGGTCGGGGTCACCACCTGTGCGGCGGCCGCAGCAAGCGAAGTGGAGGAGAAGGACTGGGAGAAGATGTCGTCAAATTCCGATACGACCCGGGCATTATCGACAAAATCAAACCGGTTTTCGCCACGGTTGATACTCAGTTCTTCGATCGTGAACGTCGCGCTCTTCGGGAGGATCAGGTCCGCCAGGGTCCCGAGCTCCTCGACCGTAACCACGCCGTCGGAGATCTCTCCTCCGGGATCGTCGGCCGTCCCCACGATAGGGGGGTTCTCTTTCGGGGTGCCGGATTCACCGCCTTCGCGCCACCCTTTCACCCGCTCGAGGATTCCCGCGGGGATATCAGACCACGGGGCGGAACCCGGCGCGTCCGGCTTCGCAGCGGGCACCTCGGCCGCCGCCGGCGGATCGGCTGGCATCTCCGGCCTTAGAGGGAGATCGTCCGTCTCCAACGTCGGGGTGGAGACGGCTTCTTCGGCGCCGCCCGGATCGCTCCGGCCGATCCGTTCGAGGAGCGCCCGGACCGGGTCTTTCTTGGCGGACGCGCGGGATTCGGCGGAATTGCCCGAGATCGCTACCTCGTCGATGAGCGAACGGATATCCGCGCTCTGTTGCACGGGAGACGGCTCCGATTGCTCAGCAGTGATGGACCTTTGAATCTCCGGGGTCGTTTCATCCCGCACTCCCTCCCCTGGAGACCGGGACGGCAAGCCCGCATCGACGGTCTCCGTCGTGGTTCTTCCGTCGCCAACCCCCAGGTTCCCGGGTTGTGAGAAAAGACTCCTGACCGCTGCTATCAATTCACGTTCTTCATCTTCACCTGAACTCATCCTCTGTGCCCCCAATATCAACGTATGCTTCTACCTGAGGTTCATAGATCTCAACGATGCGCCGTGCCCGCTCTCCAATCCTATCCGAGACCACGCACATGTAGCGTCCATTGAGCAGTCGAAAACAGACCTTCCCTTCGGAATCCGTCACATCGCTCGTCATGACGAGCTTTCCCTTCCGGATCGCGACGTGGGCGCCGGCAAGAGGCATCCGGCCGTTGCGCACGATCAGATAGAGCATTCCTATCCGCTGCTGGGTAGCGGTGCCGACGGTCGGGATCTCGAGGCGCCCGTTCTTCTTCAGGTGGCTTTTGTCGAAGATCCTGCACCTTGAGACCAGCGCATCGACGATCGACGGCGCCACCGTGAAGAGCTCGAACTCCTCCTCCCCGGCCAGGCGCAGGATGGCCGAGTCTCCAAAGAGCGTTCCCTTCGCATCGACAAACATGGCACCGTCCGGTTCGCCCCCGGAGAAAAACAGGAAGAACGAGCCTTCCTTCTCCTCGAAAACCCCTATTCCGGTCATGGGATTGCTGCCGGTGTAGCGCAACAGCTCATCAAGCGTGAAGTATCCTTCGCTCGTCGACTGTCGAAGGATCTCGCCCATAAGGTCGTGTATTTCCATGCAGATCTTCAGGTACGGTATTTTGTAGGTAATATGCCGGAAAGGGGTTTTTTTACCCCCTACCACAATATATCACATCAGTATGCTATTATTAATACCTTGTGATAATGGAATTGAGATTCTAACAGATATCCTTGAGAAAGGAGCGTATCCGGAAGATGGAATGAGACCGTTTGGGCTCAGCCACCTCCGGTGGATCTCCGACCATAAAGAACGCCGGACTGAAGAACCGAAGCCCCGGGGCCGCCCCGGCGGGTGAGAATGCCGTAGCGCGCCTTATCCGCCGGGAAAATGCATCGAAACGGCAGCGATCCCCTGCAAAGAAAGATCGCCAGAAATAAGAGATAACAGGTGAATACGGTACCCGCCCATGATTCTTCCGCTCATGATAAGCGTCCCCCTCATGATTGCAGCGGCTGCAATAGGGATTACGCTCATATACGCGTCCATCCTGGACGCAAAGGAGCGGCGGGTGCCCCACAAGACCTGGCGTCCCGCACTCGCGATAGCGATCCCGGCGGCCCTCTGGGTGTACGGGCTGACCATCCTCGCGGACTGGCGGGTGGCGGCGGGGTACCTCATCCTGGTCGCGGTCTTCTGCGGATTTTTTTACCTCTTCCAGGCGGTAAACCTCTTCGGGGGGGCGGACGCATACGCCCTCATCATCATCACCGCATGCATCCCGTTCTACCCGATCGAGCCGTACTTCGGCGCATCGCCGCTCGGGTTCTTCCCGTTCAGCGTGCTGACGAACGCCGTGCTCATCAATATCGCGGCACCCGTCGCAATCTTCGCGAAGAACATCCTGGAGGGGAACCGGGGCCCGCTGCCCTGCCTCTTCCTCGGCTTTCCCGTCGATGGAAAGAGCATCCAGAACGAATTCGGTTTCGTCATGGAAGATATCGAGGAGGAAGACGGCAGACTGGTCAGGCGGTTCGTCGGGTTTACGGAATCGCTCAGGCGCATCGTGCGGGGAGAGCGGCGGCTGTATACAAAAGATCTCAGGCTGCACCCCGAAGACTACCGGAGGGAACTTGCCCTCTACCGGAAGGCCGGCAAGGTCTGGATATCCTACGGCATTCCATTCATCATACCGATCGCAGCGGGGTTCCTGACCGCACTGTTCATGGGAGATATCCTCTTTGTGATCATGAAGGCAATCGCGGGAATGTGAATACTATGGAGATACAGTTCAAGGACGGATTGGTGCCTGTCATCGTGCAGGAACGACGGACTCGTGATGTCCTGATGCTCGCCTACGCGAACGCGGAGGCGCTGGAACTCACCAGGACCACAGGATATGCACACTATTACAGCAGGAGCAGAAAAAAACTCTGGAAGAAAGGGGAGGAGAGCGGGCACGTTCAACGGGTCTGTCGCATCCTCGTCGACTGCGACGAGGATGCCGTCCTCTACGAGGTGGAGCAGACCGGTGCCGCCTGCCATACCGGCCACGCATCGTGTTTCTACCGGACGGCCGAGGGTGAGGAGATCGCTGGAACGGTCTTCGATCCGGAGAAGGTATACGCTAATAAGGGTGAGTAACCTCATTACTATGGTGATTTTTTATGAAAATTGTACCCGATACGAGCGTCGTAATAGACGGACGCATAACATCGCTGATAAAAACCGGAGAATATAAGGGCGCAACAATAATCATACCGGAAGCCGTCGTCGCCGAACTGGAGGCCCAGGCGAACCAGGGGCGGGAGATAGGGTTTTCCGGTCTGAACGAACTCCAGGAACTCTTCCGGATGTCGGGGGAGAACGTCATCGAACTCCAGTATTCCGGAGAGCGCCCGAGTCTCGACCAGGTGAAACTCTCCAGCGGAGGCGAGATCGACGCCCTGATCCGGAACGTTGCGATCGACCACGACGCACGGTTCATCACGAGCGATCTCGTGCAGGCGGAGGTGGCGAAGGCAAAAGGGCTCGACGTCACCTACCTGCGGCCGCAGATCGGCGATTTCTCGCCGCTCTCGATCGACCAGTACCTCGATGAGGAGACGATCGCGATCACGCTTAAAGAGCGGGCGCCGCCGGTGGCAAAGATCGGAAAACTCCAGGAGACCCGCCTGGTCACCCTCCGGGATGCGCCGATGACCGAGTACGAGCTCAAGGCTATGGCGCAGGAACTCCTCGAGCGGGCGAAACGCGACCCGGACGGCTTCATCGAACTCGAGAAGCGGGGGATCACGGTCGTCCAGATCGGGTCGCTCCGGATCTCGATTGCCCGGCGGCCGTTCTCGGACGGGATGGAGATCACGGCCGTCCGGCCGCTTGTGGATCTCGCGCTCGACGACTACGCCATGGCGCCGGAGATCAAGCAGCGGATCCTCGGGAACCGCCGCGGCGTCCTGATCGCGGGACCCCCCGGAGCGGGGAAGACCACCCTCGCCCAGAGCCTTGCAACGTTCCTCGCCGACAACAACTTCATCGTGAAGACGATGGAGGCCCCGCGCGACCTGCAGGTGCCCGACCACATCACCCAGTACACGGCGCTCGAGGGGAGCATGGCGAACACCGCCGAAGCCCTCCTGCTCGTCCGGCCGGACTACGTGATCTTCGATGAAG
>JAQVVW010000142.1 GCA_028698765.1 Methanoculleus sp.
GGTCCGGGCCAGTGATCAGGCCGCTCGCACCTCCGTCGTCCGGTCGAAGGGGACCTCGAAGGTCGCGATGCCGTAGTCGAAGACGCCCGATCCGCTCACCCGGAGCGTGATCGCCCCATCTGAAAGACCCCGGAAGAGCGCCTGGACGAGCCGCAGGTTATCGACGGTCACCGGGATCGAGACGGTGGTCGTCCCCCGCGGCCGGACGGAGAACCCTCCCCGTTCCCCGTGCGCGAGGAAGACCCATCGCCCGTCGTCGAGGAAGAAGACGTCGAACGCGACCCGGTTCAGGGTGGCGCCGATGGGGTTGGGGTTCTCGATGGTGACCTCCAGCGAGAGGTCGACGCTCTGCAGGGTGACGTTCTCGACGGTGACGTTCTCGACGGTGACGGTCGGCTCCTGGAGCAGGGGGGCCACACAACCGGCGCTGCTGAGCAGGACGGCGCCGAGAAGGATGATGGCGAGAGGCCTCATGCCTTTCGCCCCCCTCTATGAGCCCCCTCCATAGGAGAGCGCCGGTTCGACGGGGGAAAACCTCCCAACGACGATGTTGTCGGCGTAGAAGTGGTGCGGGTCGCCGGAGTCCCACGCGGACGACCCGATCAGCGCGACGTCGGTGAAGATGGTCCCGGCCGGGACCGGCGTCCCGTCGGCGAACCGGAGCGGTGCCTGGCCGAGGTGCTCACCGTCCACCCACGCGTCCTGGGTGGCGTTCTGGGGGTCCAGGATGACTTTGACATGGTACCAGGTATCGGTCTCCGCCCGGGCATCGGCGGAGAAGTTCCGGTGGATCCCGTCGTAGTGCTGCATGGAGCCGTTCCGGAGGTGGAAGGCGTAGAGCCGGTCGGTCCCGTTCCAGGCCTGGAGGTAGCCCGAGCCGCACCACCGCCCGAACTCGCTGACCCGGAAGTCGCCCTCGATGACGATGGGCCCGGCAGAGATGTTGGCAAGGCAGACCCGGTTGTTGGAGAACTGCGGGAGGTCGGGCTCGGAGACGTTGATATCCCCGGCGTATGCGCCGTCGCGGACGACCTCCGACTGAACGATAGCGTTCTTCCCAGAGAACGACCACCGCGAGAGGTTGCCCTGCTCGTAGTCCTCAAAGAAGAGGAAGACGGCGTCGGGATCGCTCGCGTCCCGGGCTGCCGGGTTGCCGTAGAGCATGGTGATCGCGGTCGCGTTCGCCGGGAGGGCGAGCCAGACGCGGGCGTGAGCGCCGTCCGTGACGTTCTCCGTCCAGTGGGGGATGGCGGTCCCGTTCCTGTCCACGAACCGGATATCGGCAAAGTCCGGCCGCATCCCCGGAAGGTGGGCGGCGTTGAAGGCGACCGCAAGCCCGTCGACCCCGGAGGGGTTCGCGACCGAGATCGCCTGCTCTTGGGCGGAGGTGTCTGGGGCCAGGGCGGACATGGCGTTTGCAAGAGGCGCCGGGACGGCCCCCGCGGGGGCGATGAGGAGCAGCACGACGGCTCCCCCGATGAGAACGATCCAGCCGTTATCCATGGTGGCGCTTCCATACATCCCCGACCTATATCCATGTAGCGGTTTCCCGTACCCCAATGCTGATGCTCCCGGAGGAAGCACGGTATACCGTGAGCAGCACCGTCGTGATCATCGGGGGAGGCCCCGCCGGGCTCTTCTGCGCCCTCCGGGCAGCAGGGGAAGGGCGGAATGTAGTCCTCTTCGAGAAGAAACCTGCACCGGGGCGGAAACTCCTGGTCGCGGGGTCGGGGCAGTGCAACATCACCCACGACGGGGAGATCGCCGGTTTCCTCACCCATTACGGCGACCACGGGGCGTTCCTCCGGCCCGCGCTGATGAACTTCACCAACCGGGACCTCATCGCCTTCTTTGCCGCTCACGGCCTTCCGATGAAGGCCGAGCCCGGGGGGAAGGTCTTTCCGGAGACCCGGCGGTCCGCCGACGTCCTCGCCGTCCTCCTCGCAGAGTGCGCTGCCCGCGGGGCGGACCTCCGGTGCGGCGAACCGGTTCGGACCGTGGAGCGGGAGAGCGATGGATTCATCATCCGGACGGAGAAGGCGGTAGTCCGGGCCGGGGTGCTCGTCATCGCCACCGGCGGGGCCTCTTACCCCGCCACCGGCTCGACCGGGGACGGCTACGCCTTTGCCCGGGCTCTCGGGCAGCCGGTCACGGAGGTTGCCCCGGCGCTTGCCCCGGTCTACGTCGAGGCCTATCCGTTCGCCGACCTGGCCGGGATATCCTTTGCGAACATCGCCCTCGCCGTCTACCGGGGCGGGAAACGTGTCCGCCGGCAGACCGGCGACCTCCTCTTCACGCACACCGGTCTCTCGGGCCCGGGCATACTCGACCTCTCCCGCGCCATCCTCCCGGGTGACGAACTCCGGGTCACGTTCCTCTCCGGGATGAACGCGGAGGAGGTGCGAAAGCGCGTCGCGGGCGCAGTCGCGGCGGGCGGTCCCCGGCAGGTGAAGACCGTCCTCGGCGACCTCCCCCTCCCGGAGCGGTTCGTCCGGCGGCTGCTCGAGATCGCCGGGGTCTCGCCGGGAGAGACCTGCGCCCGGCTTCCGAAGAAATCCCGGAACGCCATTATCGCCTCCCTTGCGGAGTTCCCGTTCACCGTGGCCCGGCTCGGGGGGTTCGATGAGGCGATGGCGACGAGGGGCGGGGTCGCCCTCGAGGGGATCAACCCGAAGACGATGGGATCAAAGACCGTCGAAGGGCTCTACTGCATCGGCGAGGTGCTCGATATCGACGGCGATACCGGGGGCTACAACATCCAGGCCGCGTTCTCCACCGCGGCGCTCGCCGCACGGCATATCGCCGGCCCCCGCACGTCACGGTGACCGGGCTCGTTCTGCACCCCCTTCCGGGACTCCGGTCCCTTACCGGAACCTCCATTCCTGGGGTTCATTGCCGTGATCTCCCACGGTGTCCCCACAATACGGCATATCTCCCTGATAACTGCTCGTGACAAAATGGATACCCTGATATATTTTGGGTTGCATTAAAATATATTGAGTCAACAGCGTGATTTGGAGCACTATTCATGCGATCTTTCTCCTCTCCGTCCTCCTCGCCCAGGGGCACCTGGTCTACGACGGCGGATCCGGCGACCCCGGTCTCAGTGCCGCCCCGGAGGCTTCGGTCGAGCGGTTTGCCGCTCTCTCTACACCCACGGCAGATCCCTCCCCCGACGCTCTCATCGACCGGGTGGACCGGGCGACGTTCGCCTGTGTCGACGGCACCCCCCGCCTCTTCCCGGTGGGCCTCAATGCGACCCTCACGAGCAGGGCGGGAGACTGCACCGACCTTGCGCTCCTCAGGGCTGAGGTCCTCCGGGAGAACGGCATCCCCGCCCGGCCGGTCCACGGTCTGATGGTCTGGGACGCAGGGACGTTCCGGACCGACGCCCTCCATGTGGAGGTCTTCGGGAAGGGTATCGCCGTCCACGACTGGGTCGAGCTCGGCGACGGCCGGACGATGGGCGCCTATGAAGGTGTCCCGGGGATCCGGTGCGTCAAGACCGGCAACGGGGTCTGCCTCCAGCCGGTCTTTGAAGCGCTCGGCTACCTGTCAACTACCCCCGATTGAAGTTGGGGGCATGATACCATGAGTGGCACCATGCTCTTTACAGGCTTGCGATTCAACCTCTCCCCTGGTGTCAGGGGAGCAGACCGCAATAGGCCGGTTGACGGCGGCCCTGGCAGCAATGTTTCTGGCTGCATTCAGATCAGCGTTCTCCGTATGCCCGCAGGCGCGGCAGCAGAACGCTGCCTGGGTCTGACGGTTGTCAGGGTGGACGAACCCACAGGCACTGCACTGCTGGCTCGTGTACGCCCCGTTGATGACCTGCACCAGAACCCCGGATTCGCACCTTCGGTGCTCATGCTCCGGCCATTCAGCCCGTCGCACCCTCCGGGCCTTGTACTCGATGAAGGATCGGAGTTGATGGAACGCCCACTTATGATGTCGCTCGCGCTGGTCATGTCTAACCGTGGTCCGCAGGAGGATGCCCTTGAGGTCTTCCAGGGCGATCCGCCGCTTCGTGCCTTGTGCCACACAAACAATCTGCTTGCTGATGATGTGGTTGGTATTGGTCTTAAATCGGCGCTCTCTCCCGGAGATCTGCCGCAATTTTCTCTTGGCCGACTTGGTTCCGACCTCCTGGAGAATCCCCCGGAGCCTGCCATACCGCTGTCGCACTTTCTCGGTGGCGTCACTGGAGAAGGTTACTCCGTCGCTCGTGGTGGCGATGTTCACCACCCCGAGATCGACCCCGAGGTACTCGGAGGGTTTGGCAGGTTCAATGTCCGGTGTCTCCACAGTCGCGTAGAGCCAGAACGCCCCGTCCCGGTAAATGAGATCCGTCTGCTTGACGGTCGCGACCGCCGGAAAATGATCGGGCTTGCTGTACCGGAGTTTGATCCGGCCGTCCAGTGTCCAGATGCTCACCCGGTTCCGGCCGAGGGAGAGCACCCGGGCGTCGTAGCAGATGGCTCCATGCTTCCGGAACCAGATCTCGGTGAGGGTCTTCAGGGGTTTACCGAGAGCGGCCAGAACCTTGTTCTGCTCCCGGATGGCTTCCTGAGTGCTCCGGTAACTCCCGGCAACCTTGCGGATGGCAAGTTGCGTCATCTGGGCAGAGAGCCCGAAGGTCTCCCGGATCTGATAATACAGCCGGTTCTGCAGACTGATGTTGGAGAACTGCTTCTCAGAATAGGCAACCGGTGAGATGGCGTTGCAGGCGGCGTTGTACCGTTCCATCGTGGCGAACAGCATCCGCCGCTCGTCAGGAGACGCAACCAACCGCAACTTCGTCACCGATTGCATACACTTATTCGGTAGGGGCTTCCCCGGCATAAAGAAGAGCCGCGCGGGGCGAAAGTGGATTGGGCTCTACAGAGGGTCGATTCCTCCCCCGACTGAAGTCAAGGAGCTCCTCGACCCACGATCCTGAGTACCGCCCGGAAAGATTCAATACCGGGCGCACCAAACGGGCAGTATGAGCTTGTTCACCGCGCTCCTTGCCCTGATCCTGGTCATCGTCGTCGCGTATGTCCTCTATAAGCTGGTCAAGAGCGTAACGGGC
>JAQVVW010000143.1 GCA_028698765.1 Methanoculleus sp.
GAGCAACCTGGACATCTGCCACCAGATGGGAGTCATGGAAGTCCTCCGCGGGCTTGCCGAGGAGAAGGGCCTTTCGATCGTCGTCGCGCTCCACGACCTGAACCTCGCCGCCACCTACTGCCACCGCCTCATGGTGATGAAGGCCGGGGCGGTCTACGGCTACGGGACGCCGGAAGAGGTGCTCACGGAGGAGATGCTCAGGGCGGTCTACGGCATCGAGGCGGTGGTGAGACGGGATCTTGCGGCGCCCTACATGATTCCAGTCCGGCAGGGCAGCCTCCGGGGAGGGGCGTAGGGCCGCCTCTCCCTGCCTCATTTCCTGAGAATAGCCAGCGCTTCTTTTGATTCCATGACCGGGTGCATCTCCCTGTAGCCGAGGTCACTCCAGGGAAAACTGATCCTCATGAGGGCGACGGGATCGTCCGTCTCGATCAGCCGGAAGACCGTGTTCCCCACAAGGTCGAGCCACTCGTTGATCACGGTCACACCTTCCGGAATCTCCTCCCTGGCCCGCGCTTCCATGATCTCGGCCGTCTTCCCGGGCTCCCAGGTGAATATGTTTATGAACTGCATGCTCTTCCCCCCTCGTTGCCGCATCCCGGCACGCCGGGATGGACGGTCGGCGTCATGGGTTCCAGGGTATAAATACCTGGTGCAGGGCGGACTGTCCGTTACGCCGACCGCCCCTTCACCCGGGCACCGATGAGCATGGCGGTGACCGCGGAGAGCGCGAGGAGCACGATCGTATACTGGTCTGCCGTCCCCACGACCGCGACCAGGAGGATGGTGGTCAGGGGTGCGCCGAGAGCAAGGGTGAGAGCGGCGGTCTCGATGCAGAGGACCAGGATCGCGACCGGCACACCCGGGAAGACGAGGCTCAGGGCGAGCCCGACCAGCGTGGATGCGAAGATGATGGGGAAGAGGGGCCCTCCGATGTACCCGCTCTTGAACGAGAGCGCAAGCAGGAGGATCTTCAAGACCGCCATACCAAGGAGCATCGCGACCCCGAACCGGGCCGGGTCGGCGATGACCCCGTGGATCTGGCCCTCCCCGGAGAAGAGCACCTCGGGGACGAAATAGCCGGCGATTGCGATCACCACCCCGGCGGTGAGGACCGGGGCGACGGTTGCCGCCCCAAAAACCCGCTCCATGACCGTCCCGGCGGCCTGCATGGAGATCCCCGCAAAGATCGCGAGCAGTGAGCCGATGATGCCGAGAGCGACCGCGTAGACGGTGTAGGCGGGCAGGAGTTCGCCTATCGGTTCAAATGGAATGCTCCGGGCAAACGACGGGAGGCCGAGTACCTGGTAGAAGACGAAGCCGATGGTGCCGGCGAGCAGGTTCCAGGTCAGGAGCCGGAAGGCGTTCTTGTTGCCGCCGACCTGGAACTCGGTGGCAAAGACCCCGGTGAAGAGCACGCTCCCGACAATGCCGTTGAACGCCGAGGCGAGGGCGGCGACGTCGAAGCCGAGCGCGGCCGCTGGGGAGCTGATCCTGAGCCTCCCCCGGACAAAGGACGATACGTAGCCGACGAGGACGGTGATGGTCCCTTCCGGGCCGACGCTTGCCCCGGAGAGGAGCGAGAAGAGCGATGAGAGGAGGGCGCCGGGGAAGGTCCGGGGGTTGGGGCTCTCTCCGCTCTTGAGCGAGTCTGCGAACCCACCGTGGATCACGTCGGGAGCGTGCAGGTACTTACGGGAGAGGCCGACGAGCAGCGAGAAGAGGACCACTCCGGCCGGGACTGCCCAGGGGTTGGCCGCTATGAAGTCGTTTTCGCCCCAGACGGCGTTATTGAGCAGCGCATAAACGCTCAGGTAAGCAACCGTGAAGGTGATGGCGATCACGGCGATGAGGACGACCTGCCATAGCCTGAGGGCTCCGCTATCGGCCGGCGTTTCGCGCGGCGCCGAACCGCCTGCGGATGCGGGTACGGGAGGCACGATGCCGCCAGTTCAGCCTTTTGAGTAATCATCCTTGCGGTCGGCCCCCTGGCGGCGAGGAGGCAGGTTGAGGAGCCTGCCAGAAAAAGATGTTGCCGCCCGGGAAGCTCTCCAGTTCCCGGTTATCTCTGCTTGGGCCGCGTCTCGACCCGCTCGGTCGTCACGACCTCGGGCGGCGGGGTCTCCGCCCGCTTCATGGCTTCCGCCTCCTCGCGGGTCGGCGGGGTTATGCTTCCGGCCGACTGGATGAGGCTGTAGTCCGCTTCCCGGGGCCAGTGGTCTTCATCGAAACCCGGCAGGTCGTCCAGCCGCTGTTTGTCGATGTTCACAACAAAGTTGTCGTCCCCGGAGCGGTAGATCACGGCCCCCGGCGGGATAGCAAACCTCTTTGCCGCCATGCCGAGCACGCCGCCGTACCTGAGCACCAGGTACTGCACCTTGCCCTCGGGAAAGGCGATCTGCATGTCCGAGATCTTCCCGAGGTCGTCTCCCTGCGGGTTGATCACGTTCTTCTTCAGGATGTCGTCTGCCGACATGGACCACTCCTCGCCGGCACTCCGCGTCCTGCGTTCGAGAATTACCTCCGATCTCTCCTGCATCGTCTTCAACTCCAGCGCCCCATACCCAGGGACACGTCCCACATCGGGGGCGTGCACTGGGTGCCGGGAGTCCTTAAAATGATTTGCACACCGCGGCCGGGGAGTCTCCCGACCTCCGGGAAGGGACGCCCTCTACCCAAATGGGCACATTATAATCACCTATGCTCAAAAATAAGCCCCTTAACGGGTCAGGTTGAAATGGATTAAAATATTACCGGGTGCGTCAATCCCCTCATCATGGAGCCTACTGTCAAACTGGATCTCACCACAATCCTTCAGGCAACAGGTGAGTTGCAGCACTTCCTTGACCTCGGGGCTGCCCGCCTGCGAGCGGAAGGGCCGTTGCCGCAAGAGGCATCCGAGGAGTTGATATTTACCATGGCCGATGAACTCGAGGACCACCTGCGGGCGATGCGAGACCGACGGGGATCCGCGAGCATCAACGATCTTCAGGTCTGGACCCGGGCCTGGATCGACGAGCAACAGGAAGCGCTCGCCCTGAAGCCGTCGCCGGACGGCGATCGGGGGTAACCGCCCGGCGGGGCTTCGCCGGGGCTGCCCCCGAGAGACCCCATGATTTATCAGCACGCGCACCCATGCGCACCCGATGCCTCACTTCGACCTCTTCTTCAAGACCGAAGATCTGCGGCGGAGGCTTGAGCCGCACCTCAACCTCATCCCGCCGTTCTTCGAGTTCACCGTCCGGACGGGCACCCCGGAGGTCCGCTATTTCGATCAGAAGGACCCGATGTGGAAGGGGTTCCCGTTCCCGGTCTCTGACGGAACCGTCTACGTCTTCGACGACGAGATCCCCGCCCGGGCACTCGGGGGCGGGATGCAGAACCGGGCGAGCGTCCGGGTCACGCGCGAGGACACAGACGACGAAGCGCTCGTCCTCCGGATCTGGCACGAGATCCTGCACGCGGTAGGGCAGCCGGCGGACGATATGGCAAGACGGGCCGGTGAGTGGCAGAGTATGTCTGATCGATTGGTCTGGACTGCCTGGCAGTCGATCTCCCGGCCGATCGACGTGCCGTTCTGGCACCGGAAGTTCTATTCATGGCTGACGGAGCAGGCGGCCGCCGGCGCGGCGGGTAGATAGAGCCGCTGGCCGGAATGGAGCCCCTGCGGCCATCGGGGGCTACGTCTGCCGAAAAAATATATCACCAGGCGAAACTAATCTGAGATGATGAGATCTCTCACGATTTCATTCACTGTCCTCCTTGCTCTCGGTCTGTCGTTGCTCTCGGCCGGTTGCATGCAGAGCGATTCCAGTACCGTTGTCACGACACCGGAGAGCACCACCGTGCCGCAGGCAGAGTACACCTCGAACGAGACGCTCGTCGCCTTCGTCGAGAGTGCGGTTGCTTACGTGAAAGAAAATGGTAAAGAAGCCGCTCTCGCCGAGTTTAACGATCCGAACGGCTCGTTCATCCAGGGTGAACTCTACATCTACGCGTATGACTTCAACGGCACCACCCTTGCCCACCCGATCAACCCGGAGAAGGTCGGCGTCAACCGCCTGAATGAGACCGAGGGGGGGGTGGGGACGTTTCTTGTAGAGATGAACGCCGCCATCAGGAAGGGGGAGAATTTCCACCGGATCGCCTACATCAATCCCGCGCACAACGGAACGCTTGAGTCGAAACTGGCGTACGCGGTGCAGGTGGACGAGAACTGGTGGCTGGGATCCGGAATATACACGGGACCCTTCGACCTGCCCGCGGCAGCAAATCAGACGGCCCGGGCTGATTAGCCTGCGATAGTCGGCGTCTGGAGAGCGGTCGATGGCGGGCGCCCTGATCCTGCATCGGGATATCACGGCGTGAACGACCCCTCCGCGTGCGCAGAGGGTCTTCCCGCGCGTGCCGCCGCCGGGCCATGCGCGGATACATTCCTTCCCATTTTGATGCCGGCCGGCGACCGGGGACATCCTCGCCTTCGATCCGGAATCTCCCCGCCGCACCCGCATTTTTATGAATAACCCCGGAGAAATTATGATCGATGAAACTACCGTACGGGGATCGGTTCGGGAGAAATAAAACGGCAGAGATCCCGGCGATCTCGCCGGAAGAGTTCTCACAACAGGTTGCCCGCACCCGGACCGGGGCGGAGAAGATCCTCAATACGGCAGAGGACGACCTGGCCACCCTTACCGGGACGAGATGGAGTCTTGCGTATACGTCGCCCATCCTCGCTGCAACGGTACTGGTCAACCTGGGCCTTCTTCTCGCATACACCGGGGAGTATTGCCTCTACTGGATCATGGCGTCCTTCATATTCCTGATGATAAACCCCTTCCTCCTTCTGCTCCCGACCGATACAGGCGATCTGAAGTCCTACATCGGATATTTCATCGATCTCAAAGATCGCGAGCGAAAGAGCCTCGAGGAGATCATATCGTGGGAGAGCCTCGAAAAAGGCGCCGCCGTCCCTGCCGATGCGATAGAGAGACTCAAACGCCTCACAGAGCAGAGGAACTCCCTCTATGAGCTCGGCTGGAACCTCTTCTTCATCAACTGCCAGCCGCTCGCCCCGGG
>JAQVVW010000144.1 GCA_028698765.1 Methanoculleus sp.
GCGCAGGAATAGAAAGGATGATATGCGTCGACCGTCACCCCTTAACAGTAAGGACGATGAAAGAAGTATCTCCCCTTGAGATCTATAACGAGTTCCACGACGACATCCAGGCAATCTTCCGGTCGAGGCTGCTGACGCAGGTGATGATTGGCCTCGGCAGCGGGAGCAAACCGCTCTCGACCCTTCGCGAGATCACGGGGAGTTCGTCGCAGGCGCTTATCCCGAAGATCCGGCAACTCGAGGCCCTGCATTACGTCGAATCGGTACGGGGCGACTATGCGCTCACCCCTATGGGCAGGCTCGTCGAACCGAAGATCGAACGGGCGGTTACGCTCATGGGGGTGCTCCAACGCCACCGTGACTTCTGGGTCGAACACGAGATCGAGGGCATACCCCCTGAGTTTCTGAACGAGATTGAGCACCTGTACCATACGGAGATAGTAAAGGATGTTGAGGAGAACATCTTCGCCGTGTACACGGTCTTTCAAGCCATACTCAAGAAAGCATCGTGGATCCACGGCGTATCATCTATTATGAGCCCGGTTCATATAGATGCGATTAAAGAGGCGGCTATAAGCAGGACATCGGTCGAACTCGTCATCTCCGAAGAACTCGCCCGGGGACTGACCTCCGGGCCATACGACACGGTGCTGGGAACCCTGAAGAAATGCAACAATTTCAGAATATACGTCTCTCCTTCGCCGATCCGTCTCGGGATGACAGTGACGGACGAATATCTCTCGTTGGGCCTGTACAGGTGCGATACGGACAAATATGACGCCACCACCGACCTCGTCGGCACCGATGCAGCGGCGGTCTCCTGGGGCGAGCGACTCTTCCAGCACTACAAAGCGGACGCCAGACCGCTGAAAATGCCCAGATAGTCTCTTTTTCCGGGACCCAATCGCCCGGTACCCTACATGACATCCGGCATAACGGTCGTTCCACGACCCCGGGAGATCTACGATCATACGGGGTTCTCATCCATGTTCGTTGAGGGGGTCGGAGGGAGGGGCAAATAAACCGCTCTTGTCTTCTCAGCCCTTTTCCAAAACAGCGCGTTTAAATGCCGGAATGCATCGAAGTGATGAATCTTCATCGGAGTAATAAATATTCATCGGTTCTCTGAAAACCACTCCATGTTCGGATTTGCAAATCGTACTAACCTGATTCAACCAACCCGACAGATCATCGTCCGGGTTTTCGTGTACAGTTCCCTGTATCTATCTGTAGCAGGAGTGGCGATGGTATATATCTCATGCCTCCTGCACGGCCTCCCCTTCGACCCGGTTGCGGCGGCAATACTGGTGCTCGTCGTATTCGCCGTCTACAACCTCAACCGCAAGACCGACGAGGACGAGGACGCCATAAACCACACTGAACGGTATGCTTTCACGAAGGAGTACGAGGCCATCCTCTTCCGTTCCGCAATCGGCGCATACGTCATCGCTCTCTGCCTCTCCGCCCTCCAGGGCCTCGACAGTCTGTTCGTCACGATCGTGCCCCTGGTCGCCGGGATTGTCTACAGCGTACCGCTTTTCCCTGCCGGGTTCGGGTTCCGGCGATTAAAAGAGGTGCCTTTGATGAAGAGCCTTGTAGTGGCGCTCTCCTGGGCAGTCCCCCCGGCTCTCCTGCCGGTCTTCCATGCCGACCTCTCCGCGAGTGCCTCCACCGGCATCGCCGGCATCTTCTTCTTTTTCCTGGTCTTCATCAACACCGTAGTCTTTGACATACGGGATGTGGAGGGGGATCTGGCATCGGCCGTCAAAACGCTCCCGACGATCCTCGGCCCCCAAAGGACGCTCCTTCTCCTCACGGCGGTGAACGTAACCATCGGAGCCGCGCTGGTGCTTGCCGGCGGGCTCCTGCTGGATCTCTATCCGGTGCTGTTGCTGGCTGCGGGTACGGTCTACGCCCAGGGTTATCTCCTGTGCTTCCATCGACTTGTGAGGGAAAAACTCCTTTTTGAACTGTTTGCCGACGGACAGTTCATCCTGCTGGCTGTTATCCTCTACCTACTCACCCTTGTGGTCCCGCATCTCCCGCTATGAACAACACGGAAGATTCATCGGAGAGGTGAAGATTCATCGACACAATAAATGTCCGGCAGCCGGGGAACATCCTAGAGTACGACATGAGATCACCCGGCGACAGCGATCCGCTGAAGAGTAACCCCGATGCACGATATCCCGGGGCACGGGAGAGGAGGATGGATACGTTGCACGATGGCGCAACAGGAGGCTTGCTGCTGCAGGATAAGATGAAGCCGCAACGATGGGGTTGCCCTTCGTGCATGTACTACGACCCCGGGTGCGCCTACTGCACCTACATCCACGCTCCCGTGGACGTACTGTTCTTCTGTCCGCAGGTTCTCGACAGGCGCAGGTGACTCAAGGGGTCTGCACGCAGGGTTCTGCCGTTCGAGATCCCCAACGTTTTTGTAGGCCGCCCGCCATGACGGAAACCATCATGCCGGGTGCAGAATACATCTACCCGAACGTCACGGAAGCAGCCCAGCGGGGCGGGCTCCTTGAGCGCTGGCACCTCGCCGAGCCGCTCGGGTGTAGATACATCGAGATCCCCGCCGACTTCATCAAGAACCAGACGGAGGTGGAGCGGACGGGGCAGGATATCGGGTCGATGCTCAATCAGTCGTCCGTCGAACTCCTCTACGACCGGGATACGACCCTCCCGGGCGGCCTCAGGTATCTCCTGCACACCGAACCGGCCATCCCCCGGAGAACCCCGCATGGCCGGCCGGCGACGGCAAGCCTGCGGTGGCGCGACCCGGACTGGGTGGCCGCTTTCGGCGATATGCTCCTTGAGATCGAGGACCTTCTGGGTATCCCTCCGGAGATCATCGAGATACACCCCGGCGACCGGAAAAACACTCACGCCGATATCATCGCGGGGATGCACGCCCTGATCGTCACCCACTGGAACGCTTTCGGGACGGAACCGCTGGTGCTGCTCGAACACCATAAAGACCAGGGCATCTCCACGGCGAGCCAGATGCGGGTGTTCTGGGCGACTCTCAACGACCTCCACTCCGAGATCGCCGGACTGACCGGGATAGCGCTCGACCCCTGGCACCTCCACGCCGCCGCGAAAGAGGAGTTCCCCGGATCGCTCGGCGAGGTTCCGCCCGACGCCCTGCAAGCGTTCCACATCCATAACGATCTCCGCCCTCCGTCGGTTGCCGACGGGCTGCCCTGGCCGCAGGTCTTCGAGGCGATCGGCGACGTAAAGACGCCCCGCATCAAACCCGTAGTCTACCAGATGAGCAGGGTCCCGGGGGCGATTGCCTTCTGCGAGGAGATGCTCGCCGCGCCGCGGGCAGTGTACGCGGGGCCGCCGGCGTGAGATCCCCGCCAACATTCATAACCCTGAAGCGCTACAGGGTGCCCCATGACACCGATGGCCGCCCCTGATCTCCCCCCCGGTATCGAGTGGCACAACGTCGACCGCCCTCTCTCTCTCCGCGATCTCGCCGGCAGTGTGGTGCTGCTCTCCTTCTTGACGTTCACCTGTTCGAACTGTATGCGACTGGCGCCGGATCTCCGGCGGCTCGAAGAGCGGCATCCCGGGCTGGTGGTCGTCGAAGTGCATTATCCCGGGTTTGAATCCGCCGCGGTCGCCGGGAACTTCCGGGAGGCCGTGCGCCGCGCCGGGCCGGAGCATCCCGTCGCCATCGACCGCGAACGCCGGCTCTGGCAGGCCTTCGGGATCCGGGACTGGCCGACCTTCGTCCTCATCGACCCGGAAGGAAACGTGGTCGGGAAGACCGCCGGGGAAGGGCTTTACGGGAGGCTCAACCCGAAGGTCGACCGGATGACGGCGGAGTTCGGAGAGCAGGTCCTGCTCGAGAAGGGGCAGTTGTCGCCGGGAACCGCACGGGAGACGAGCCTGTATCGCCCCGGCAAGGTAGCGGCGGACAACGCCGGGATGCGCTTCTTCATAAGCGACACCGGCCACAACCGGATCGTCGTTGCCGACGCCGCCGGAAAGATCCTGGAGACGATCGGCTCCGGGGCTGCCGGGAATACCGATGGATCGTTCGATGAGGCCGCATTCTACCTGCCGGAAGGTCTCGCATTCGACGAAGAGGCGGGCATCCTCTACGTTGCGGATACCGGGAACCACTCGATCCGCCGGGTCTCCTGGACGGAGCGGTTGGTCGCGACGATCGCCGGGACGGGCCTTGCCGCACCGGCGCTCAGCGAGGGTGGGCCGGGCACCGGGACCGCGCTGAACGCGCCGCGGGATCTCGCGCTGCTCGGCGGGCACCTCTACATCGCGATGGCGGGGGCGAACCAGATCTGGCGGATGGATCTCGCCACCCGTGAGGTGGAGCCGTATGCCGGGTCGGGCCGGGAGGGGCTGACCGACGGGCCGCTCGGAAAGGCCGCCTTCACCGGGCCTGCCGGCATTGCCACCGACGGCGAGGCGCTCTACATCGCCGACAGCGGGGCTTCTGCGATCCGCCGCATCAAGCGGGGAATGGCCGAGACCCGCATCGGACACTCTCCCGACGACTTCGGCGATCTCGACACCATCGCCGGGATGGCGCGCATCCATCACCCGACGGGCGTCGCCTACAGGGACGGGTCGCTCTATATCGCCGACACCGGCAACAACAAGATCAAGCACCTCGACCTTGCGACCGAGTGGGTTCTCACCCGGGCAGGGGACGGCGGCCGTGGCTACCGGGACGGGCTCTCGGGGGACGCGAGGCTGAACGAACCGGGCGGTCTCGCCGATCTCGGGGGGCTCTGGTACATCGCCGATACCGGCAACGATACCGTCAGGGTCTACGACCCGGTTCGCCACGTCGTCTCGACCCTGACGCTCTGGAAGTAGGCGACCGGTACTTTATGTAGGGAGAGAGTGGAGGAACGGAGCATAGAGTCTCCAGGGTGAGTCATGCGAACGAACTATGCGCTGTTCATATCCGTTCTGGCTATCGGGGCGGCGGTTCTCATCTGCGGTTGCATGGGCCTGCCGGGAGACGGCGACCGGAACCAGACCAACGAGACGCCGGTCGTCGAGAACCTGACGGTCGGCGAGG
>JAQVVW010000145.1 GCA_028698765.1 Methanoculleus sp.
CGGGCGCCTCCTCGCCCAGGACCCCGGGCTTTACGGCGACATCCTCCAGATGAACCCGGTCGTCCCGGAGGTGCTCAGCGAGTTCGAGGAGGCGGTCCGGACGCTCCGCGCGATTGTGGAGTCCGGGGACAACGAGCGATTCCAGGCGTTTTTCACAGAGAATGCCGCTCACTACGCCTCATACCTCGGCACCGCGACGGCAGAGACGGACGACCTCATCAACCATGTGGTGAACCGATGACCGTCCTGACGCTCGGGCCGCCCGGGACGTTCAGCCACGAACTCGCCGCCGCACTCTATGGTGACGATATCGAACTCCTGCCGACCATTCGCGCCATCATCGAGCGTGTGGCGAGCGGCCCGTTAACCGGCCTCGTGCCGATCGAGAACTCGGAGGCCGGCGGCGTGGGGGAGACGCTCCAGGGGCTCCTGGAGTTCGGCGTCTCCATCACCGGAGAGGCCTACATGCCCGTCCGGCACCACCTCGCATCGCGCGGGGAGCCCACACGCCTCTCGGTCATCTACGCCCACCCGCAGACGCACGAGCAGTGCTCCGTCATCCTCGACCGCCTCGGTGTCGAGGTCGTGCACACGAGCAGCAACGCCGCAAGCGCTGTCGCGATGCAGCGGGACGAACACTCCGGCGCGGTCGTCCCGGAGATGGCGGCGACGCTCTACACCCTCCCGATAGCCCTCCGGGATATCCAGAATAACCGGGAGAACACCACCCGGTTCGTAGAGATATCCGCTGTTCCCCGCGCTCCCGCGGGATGCACGAAATGCAGCCTCCTCGTGGACCCTGATACCGACCGGGTCGGCCTCCTCGCCGATATCCTCGGGGTCTTCGCCCGGCGCGGGATCAACCTGACCCGGATCGAGTCGCGGCCGTCGCGGCGGGGCATCGGGAAGTATGTCTTCTTCATCGACCTCGAGGTCTCGGAAGGGTTGCAGGAGGCAAGGGAGGAACTCAAAAGCATGACCAGTGTCAGGGAACTCGGATGCTACACCAAGATGGAGGTGTCGGGTATATGATCGTCAGGGTATCGCAGGCCGGACCGGTCGATGTGACGTTCGAGGCCCCTCCATCGAAGAGTTACACCCACCGGGCGCTGATAGCAGCGGCGCTCGCCGCGGGCAGGTCGCGTATCGAAGGGCCGCTCCACGCCGTCGATACGGAACTGACCGCCCGGGGGCTCGAGACCCTCGGCGTCTCTCTCGAGTGGCTGCCGGGGAAGATTGCCGTCACCGGGTGCGGCGGCGCCTTCCCGGCGGCGAGAGAGGTCACCATCGACTGCGGGAACTCCGGGACGACGCTGCGGCTGCTCACCTCGGCGGCGCTCCTCTCGCAGCACCCGGTGGTGCTGACGGGGAGCCCGCGGATGCTCGAGCGGCCGGTCGGCCCCCTTGTCGGGGCGCTCCGCACGCTCGGCGGGGAGGTCGCATTCACCGGTGAGCCCGGCTACCCGCCCATCCGCATCTCCGGCAGGCTCCGCGGCGGGAAGGCAGAGATCGACGGGAGCGTAAGCAGCCAGTTTATATCGTCCATCCTGATGGCGGCACCCTACGCGGATAACGATGTGGAACTCGCGCTCCCGGCAACCCCGACCTCGCGGTCCTACCTCGATGTGACCGCGGACGTGATGCTCCGGTTCGGCGCCCGCCTCGATCGGCGGGGCTACGACTGGTTCCGGGTTGAAAGCGGCGTCCCCTACCGGGGGATGGCTTACCGGATCGAGGGCGATTACTCATCGGCGTCCTACCTCTTCGCGGTTGCGGCTGTCTGCGAAGGAAGGGCCACGGTCACGGGCCTCTCCCCCGCGTCGGTCCAGGGTGACCGCCGGTTCCTCGATGCCCTCGAGGCGATGGGGTGCCGCGTTGCCGCCCGCGCCGATGCGGTGACGGTGGAGCGGACCGGGGACCTCCACGGGGTCGAGATCGATATGTCCTCGTCCCCCGACACCGTCCAGACGCTCGCGGCGGTGGCGGCAGTCGCAGCGTCGCCGACGACGATCACCGGGACGGCGCACCTGCAGTACAAGGAGAGCGATCGCGTCGGGGTGACGGCGGATACCCTCCGGAGGATGGGGGCAGGAGTCGAGGTCGGGGAGAACTCCCTCACGATCACCCCCGCGCCCCTTCACGGCGTCGCCGTCGACCCGCACGACGATCACCGGACGGCGATGGCGTTTGCCGTGCTCGGCCTCGCGGTCGGGGGTATGGCGATCCGTGACCCCGAATGCGTGGAGAAGTCCTTCCCCGGCTTCTGGGAGGCGCTCTACAAGGAGGGCCTGCTGTGAAGGTCGTCCTCATCGGGTTCCGGGGGACCGGAAAGACATCGGTCGGCCGCATCCTCGCGAACAGCCTCGGGCTGCCGTTCTTCGATACCGATGCGCTGGTGGAACAACTGGCAGGGATGCCGATCCCGGAGATCTTTTCGCAGCACGGGGAGGCCGGCTTCCGCGCTCTCGAGCGGGAGGCGGTCGCGTCGCTTTGGAATGTGGAGGGCGTGATCAGCACCGGCGGGGGGGCGGTCATGGACCCGGCAAACGTCGCCGACCTCCGGCGGCACGGCAGGGTCTACCTCCTCTCGGCCGCGCCCGAGATCATCGTTGAGCGGATCGCCGGGAGCAACCGGCCGGGGCTGACGGACCTCCCGCCGGCCGAGGAGGTGCGCACGCTCCTCGCCCAAAGGAAGAAGGCATACATCGGTGCGGCCGATACCTGCATCGATACCGGCACCCGCCCGCCCCACGAGGTCGCAGGGGTGATCCTCCGGCAGATTGCCGGAGAGGACGGCATCTCTCCCGGAGAGAGACGTGACCGCGACACTCTCCTTGAGCGGTTCGGGCTAGTGACCCTGCGGGATATGCTCGAACGGGACCCAGGCCTCCGGGTCTGCGCCATCGCCGGCCACCCGTGCGCTCACAGCAGGAGTCCGCTCCTCTACAACCGGCTCTTCGAAAACTTCGGGATGCACTACCATTACACCCTTCTTGAGTGGCCGGACGCAGGCGTCATCGTCCGCCTTGCCTCCCTCCTCCCGCTCAAGGGCTTATCGGTCACGATCCCGTTCAAGACCGACGTGATGCGCCACCTCGACGAGGTCGACGAGCACGCAGCGGCGATCGGGGCGGTGAACACCGTGGTGCGGTGCGGCGGGAGGTTATACGGCCATAACACCGACTGGCTGGGCGTGCGGGCCCCGCTCGCCCACCGGCGGGGCGGCCGGGCGGTGGTCCTCGGTGCGGGGGGTGCGGCGGCCGCGGCGGTCTACGCTCTCGTATCGCTCGATATGGACGTGACGGTCCTTTCCCGGGCGCCGGGTGCGGCGCGGAGGCTTGCAGAGCGGTTCGGGTGCCGGTGGGGCGGTCTCGAAGAGTTCAAGGGGGACGACGCCGATGTGGTGGTACACGCGACCCCGGTCGGGATGGAGCCCGACACCCGGAGTCTGCTTGCTGCCTGCGACCTCGAGCGGAAGACGACCGTATTCGACCTCGTCTACACGCCGCCGGCAACGCCCCTGATCCGGGCGGCGAGGGAGGCCGGGTGCGAGACGATCCCCGGCACGGAGATGTTCGTCCACCAGGCGGCGGAGCAGTTCCGGCTGATCACCGGGATTCTCGTCACGCCGGCACTGGTCCGGGAGATGCTGGCATGAACACGTTCGGGAGAAACTTCAGGTGCACCACGTTCGGCGAGAGTCACGGGCCGGCGGTGGGCGTGGTCATCGACGGCTGCCCGCCGGGGGTCGCCCTCACGGGGGCGGAGATCCAGCCTTACCTCGACCGGAGGCGGCCGGGGAAGAGCCCGCTTGAGTCCGGGAGGCAGGAGTCCGACCGGGTGGAGATCCTCTCGGGGGTCTTTGAGGGAAGGACGACCGGCGCCCCGATCGCCCTCGTCGTCAGGAACAGGGACGTCCGGTCGGAGGACTACGATGCGCTCCGGGACGTCTTCCGGCCGGGGCACGCGGACTACACCTGGCAGGCGAAGTACGGCCTCCGCGACCACCGGGGCGGCGGGAGGAGTTCGGGCCGGGAGACCCTTGCGCGGGTCGCGGCGGGAGCGGTGGCGGTGCGCTGCCTTGCGCCCTATGGTATCGCGATCCGGGGGAGGGTCGTCGAGGTCCACGGGGCGACCGAACCGGGCGCAATGGAAGCGGAGATCCGTGCCGCCCGGGACGCGGGCGACTCTGTGGGCGGGGTGGTCGAGGTGACGGCGGCCGGGTGCCCGGCGGGCCTCGGGGACCCGGTATTCGGGAAGCTCGACGCCGCGATCGCCGGGGCGATGATGGGCATCGGCGCCGTGAAGGGCATCGAGGTTGGCGAGGGGTTCGGCGCCGCCCGGCTCCTCGGGAGCGAGATGAACGATCCCATCACGGAAGCCGGGTTTTCGAGCAACCGTGCGGGCGGCGTCCTCGGCGGGATCAGCACCGGGCAGGAGCTCGTCGTCCGGCTTGCCGTCAAGCCGACCCCCTCGATACGGCGGGTGCAGCGGACCGTCGATATCGCCGGAAAGGAGCGGGAGGTCTCGGTCGGCGGGAGGCACGACCCCTGCATCGCACCCCGGATCGTCCCGGTCGCGGAGTGCATGCTCGCGCTTGTCATCCTGGATGCGATGCTCGAGCAGGCGAAGTACCGCTGGTAGACCACAACACGCGCCGCCCGTCTTCAACGGACCAGGTACGCGGCCGTCACCTTCTTCGCCGCGTCGTGGAGCCTGCCGTCGGCGGTCACCAGGCAGGTCCCGCACCGGACCGTAGCGGCGAGAAAGAGGGCGTCGGCGATCGTGATGTTGTGGCTGCACGAGAGGTCGTATGCCGCGGGCATCAGGTCACGGGCCGGGACCACATGACAGGTCTCCCGGATGAATGCCTGAGCGTCGGCCAGTCCGGATCCGATGATCTCCTGGCCCGAATGGCGAACCCGCTTCCAGGCAACGTTTGCAACCTCGACATATGCGAGGTCGACCGTAGTACAATCGTGGCTCTCCACGATCTCGATTGCCCTCTCCGTGATCCCCTCCGGGAAGA
>JAQVVW010000146.1 GCA_028698765.1 Methanoculleus sp.
TCTCCGCGAGGTCGAGGACCGGACCGGCCGCACGCATGGCCCCGAACCCCGCGAGGATGACCGGTCGTGCGGCGCCGTCGATCGCCTCCGCCGCGGCCGCGACGGTCTCGTCGGTCGGCGCAACCCGGACCTCCGGGAGGCAGGTCTCGCGCTCGCAGTAGTCGGGCTCGAGCGGCTCTCTCTGGACGTCGTTTGGGAAGGAGAGCTGGGCGACACCGCGGGCGACGACGGCGTAGCGCAGCGCGCGGGTGAGGAGTTTGATCGCCGTCGTCGAGTCGGCGACGGTATTGTTGAAGACCGCGATGGGCCGGAAGAAGGCATCCTGGTCGATCTCCTGGATGCCGCCGGGCCCGGCGTACTGTGTCTTCACCTGCCCGTTCAGCGAGAGTACGCTCGCCCGATCTTCCTTTGCGTCGTAGAGCCCGGTGGCGAGATTCGTCGCCCCGGGCCCGGCAATGGTCAGGCAGACCGCTACCTTTCCTGTGAACTTGTTGTAGGCGGACGCAGCGAGGGCGGCTGTCTGCTCGTGCCGGACGCCGATGTACCGGACGTTCTTGTTCTTCCTGACCGCATCCACGAGCGGGAGCGCCGACGCCCCGGGCATGCCGAAGTAGAGGTTGACCCCCCAGGCTTCGAGTTCCGAGACCATGACGTCGGCCACGGTCGTTGGAGATTCTTCATAGGTTGTCTTCCTCATCGCCTTCTCCTCCTTCTTCTTCACCAACCCGTACAAACGCCTCCTTTCCCACGCCGCAGTCGGGACACTGCCAGTCGTCGGGAAGGTCCTCGAACGGCGTTCCCGGGGGAATGCCCGTTGCAGGGTCCCCCGCCTCCTCATCGTACACGTAATCACAGACGTTACAGATCCATCGTGCCATACTGCTCACGCTCCTAGGGTGACTCACCGGGCATACCGGAGCTCAATGCTTATAAAAATGCCCCCTGCTCTCCAGCAGACAATAATAATCCTGCCCGGATCCATCTAGAGGATCATGGAGATCAACGAGACTCACCCGTTCGACCTCTCCCCGACCGAGGCCGCCCGCCTCCAGGAGACGCTCCGGACGAGAATCAACACTTCCGGGGAGATCGGCGCGATCTCCCTTGTGGCCGGTACCGACGCCTCGTACGCGAGAGGTTCAAACAAGATCCACGCGGTCGTCGTCGCCCTGCGGTACCCCGATCTCACCGTCGTCGAACGAGTCTCTGCAGTCGCGGAGACGTCGTTTCCCTACATCCCCGGTCTCCTCACCTTCCGGGAAGGACCCGCCCTCCTTGAGGCGTTCCGGAGGTTGAAGTCCGAGCCGGACGTCATCCTCTTCGACGGACAGGGGATCGCCCATCCCCGGGGGCTCGGTATCGCAAGCCATATGGGCGTCCTGCTCGACCGGCCCACCGTCGGGGTCGCAAAGAGTCTCCTCGTCGGGACGGTGACGGAGCCGGGAAGCGGCAGGGGTTCGACCGCCCCCATGCTCCGGGACGGCGAGACGATCGGGATGGCGGTGCGGACGAAGGAGCGGACGAGACCGGTCTACGTCTCCGTGGGCCACCGGATCGATCTCGTCTCCGCGGTCGACCTGGTCCTCGCGACCGCCCGGGGATACCGGCTGCCGGAGCCGACCCGGCAGGCCCACCTCTTTGCAAACGCCGTCCGGAGGGAGGGGGACCGGGACGGGAGGCAGACCTCCCTCCCCACCGAGTAAGTGAGACGAAACCGTTATCTGTATTCGAGCCAGATAAACGTTCATCGACCGGCATGGTGGAAAACCGCGACCGGTTGCAGTCTATGGAGCGTGAACAATTGTCAGGAAATTACTCATATACATGGTATAACCTCCGGAGTGCACCCCGGGGAGGCAGCGCATGACCCCACGTGAGATTGTGCCGGGCGTCTTCTCCGTCGGGGCCATCGACTGGGATCTCCGGCTCTTCGATGAGTTGATCCCGACTCCCGACGGCACCTCTTACAACAGCTACCTCATACGGGGCAGCGAGAAGACGGCGTTGATCGATACCGTCAACCCGCCGAAGTTTGGGGACCTCACGACAAACCTGGACCGGCTCGGCGTCGAGAAGATCGACTACATCATCGCCAACCACGCCGAACAGGACCATTCGGGCTCGATACCGGCGATGCTCGAACGGTTCCAGGGAGCGAAGGTGGTGACGAACGCAAAATGCCGGGATTACCTGGTTGATCTCCTCCATATCTCCGCCGATCAGGTCATCGTCATCGATGACGGCGATACGCTCGCCCTCGGGGATAAGACGCTTGAGTTCATCATCGCGCCCTGGGTCCACTGGCCGGAGACGATGCTGACCTACCTCCAGGAAGACCGGATCCTCTTCTCCTGCGACTTCTTCGGCTCGCACTACGCGACGAGCTCCCTCTATGTCCCCGATGAGGCGGTGATCTACGAGTCCGCAAAGCGCTACTACGCTGAGATCATGATGCCCTTCCGGTCAAGCATCAAGGGACACCTTGCGAAACTGGACTCACGCGATATCGCCATGATCGCCCCGAGCCACGGCCCCGTCTACGACCGCCCGGCGTTCATCATGGACGCTTACCGGGACTGGACGAGTGACGACGTCACGAACATGGTGATCCTCCCGTATGTCTCCATGCACGGGAGCACCCAGATGATGGTCGATCACCTCGTCGCCGCCCTGATGGAACGGGGTGTCCATGTGCAACCGTTCAATCTCACGAAGACCGACATCGGCGAACTTGCAAAGGGTCTGGTGGATGCCGCGACGATCGTGGTCGGGACCCCGACGCTCATCTTCGGTCCTCACCCGCAAGCGGTCTACGCCACCTACCTCGCAAACCTCCTTCGCCCGAAGACCCGGTATGTCTCGGTGATCGGGTCCTACGGCTGGGGCGGGAAGACGGTCGACACCCTGGCGGGCATGCTTGACCGGCTCAAAGTAGAGATTATCGAACCGGTCTACATCAAGGGCGCTCCCGGAGAGGAGGACTTCGCGGCACTGGACCGGCTTGCCGATGCGATCCGGCAGAAACACGTTGAAGCAGGGATCATCTCGCCATAGGGGACCGGATGAAGGGCACACGCCCTCCTTCCTCTCTCTTTTTCACCCGGATACTCTCCGGCGGCACCGAAATCTTAACTGTCTCGAATACCGACCAGTCTTTGAGAGTTGAATTATGGCACCATCTGACTTCAAGAGAGTCATTGCGGAGTCGCCCTACGTCTTCATCATCGGCGTAGCGGGGGACAGTGGAAGCGGCAAGACGACATTCACCCGGGCCATCCGGGAGATCTTCGGAGAGGAACTCGTCTCCACGATCACCATCGACGACTACCACCGGTACGACCGCCGGGAGCGGAAGAATCTCGGGATCACGCCGCTTGTTCCTGAGGCGAACCGGTTTGACCTGCTCGAGGAGCATCTCATCGCCCTCAAGGCGGGAGAGACGATCCAGAAGCCCGTCTACAACCACGACAACGGAATGTTCGATCCTCCGGTGCCGTTTAGCCCCACGAAGATCCTTATCCTGGAGGGGCTGCACCCCTTCGTGACCAGGACGATGCGGGACCTGATCGACTTCAAACTCTACGTTGACCCGGATCCCGACGTCAAACGTGCCTGGAAGATCAAGCGCGACGTGGAGAAGCGGGGGTACTCGGTGGATACGGTTATCCGGGAGATGGAGGTGCGCAAGCCCGATTTCGAGCAGTACGTTGCACCCCAGTGCCGGTATGCCGACGCGGTCATCAGGATCGCCTTCTCGAAGTACGGCCGGGAGGTGAGCGAGAAGCGCAACGTCTACCACGTCACCCTCTGCCAGAGCAAACTCGATAAGAGTATCCAGGACGTCGACCTCTCCATCGACCTCTTCGGGATCCTCTCCCTCTCGCAACGGAACTTCATGGTCGAATTCACGACCGAAGACGTCGGGGGAAAGACGATGGGGGCGCTCACGTTCGACGGGGAGTTGAACGACGCAGTCGTGAAGAAACTGGAGAAGAACATCGAGATCCAGACACAGGTGCAACCCATCGACCTCCTCCAGGATGTGGATTACCTGACGGCCGGGGATATGGCCCAGCTCATCCTCGCCTGGCGGATCATCAACCGGCGTATCTTCATCGAGAGCACGCCGAAAGCGGCCGGCGAAGATGACGAGGCGTTGAGCGGCAACGGTGCATGCGGATGCGGCGTCCGCTGACCCCGGGCGAAGTAGGGCCGTGAATGAGTGAATAACCCCGCAGGAGAAGCTAGATAAGAGCGCCCGGAGAACGTGTATCGATGGACCGGTTCGAGCAGTTCTCGACCATCGCACCCGACATCGGCAATATCTTCAGGTATATGAGCGTCGCGACGGCGCTGCCCCTTGTCGTGGCGGTTATCTACCGCGAGTGGGAGATGATCCTCCCCATGCTCTCCGTTCCGGTCATCCTGCTCCTCCTCGGGCTGCTCCTCCTCCGTGTCCGCGGAGAAGGGCGTGAGCCCCCCCTCTCCGCCTCCCTTATGGCCGTCGCCCTGATCTGGCTCGTCATCGCGCTGGTGAGCGCCCTGCCGTTCAGCCTCGGACTCGGCATCTCCTACCTCGACGCCGTCTTCGAGGCGATGTCGGGGTGGACCGAGACGGGTCTGACGGTGATACGGTCGGTCGACGATCTGCCGCGGACGCTCCTTTTCTGGCGATCGTTGATGCAATGGCTCGGCGGCATCGGGATCGTCGCTTTCACCATCGCGCTTGCCTCAAGGACCGGGCTGACCCAGTTCCGCCTCTACCGGTCGGAAGGACGTTCGGAAGCGTTGATGCCGAGCGTCGTCGCGACGGGCATGGAGATGTGGAAGATCTACCTGGTGCTCACCGCCGCCTCGATCGGGCTGGTCCTCCTCTCGGGTGTCCCCCTCTGGGACGCGGTGAACATCGCCCTTGTCACGATATCC